>JANOVN010000225.1:0-5014 GCA_031417455.1 Hyphomicrobiaceae bacterium
AGATTGAACCGCGCCTTGCCTGCCTCGGGATCACGGGTGCGTAGTGAGAAGTTAACCTCTCTCCTGCCTAACGTCGCTGATGCTGTAAATGCCAGGTCCGACCGCATGGCGGTGAACTCAAGACGAACGGTGTGCCCTTGGTAGTATTATGCAGTTCGCGCGGCAATGCCTTGCGGAACGGCACGAAGCTCGATTGAGGTCGAAGGGAAGGCCGGGGTATGCGCATTGCCATAACCTTGCTGTAGCTCGCTGCTGTAGCACGGTGTGCCTGGGAAGCCCCGCCAGTTATGGCATCTTAGCGTTATCAAAGGGTTATGCTGGTGCTGTGAGAGAGGATTGAACTCTCGACCTCTCCCTTACCAAGGGAGTGCTCTACCACTGAGCTACCACAGCTTTGCAGATGTCGTTGGCGTAAACGCTCGCGCGGGCTACGCAACGTGGGCGCGCCCTGACCAAGCGGCTTCTGCCACAGGTCGGGGGAGGCGGCAAGCGTCTTCTTCAAGCGACTTCTTGGCGTATCGTTCCGTGCTGGCGTGTGCTAATCGTCGCTCATGAGCAAACCATTGAAAATGCCGAATGCCGGTAAGACGCTGACGCCCGCAGAACGCAGGACGCAGAAGCTTGAGGCGGCCTTGCGGTTGAACTTGAAAAAGCGCAAGGACCAAGTGCGTGAGCGTGATGGGGATGGAGCCGATCCGCAGGAGAAGGGCGCCTGATCGCGGGATTGAAAATGTTGGGTTCCCTCAAGGGACTTCAACTGAGTCGCGCCCAAGGGCTTGACCCAACCCGCCAAAATCGATTGCGGGCGGGACTTTTTGCAGCCTTGCCGGGGTTGTGGTGTGAACGGTATGGATGGGGTTGATATCAACGCACTGATTCGGTGATCGCGCGCGTGCGCGTCATCGCCAGCGCAAACGCGAGGCCTCGTTCACATGGATCGTATCAAAATCACCGGCGGGGCAAAACTCAACGGTACGATTCCGATTTCGGGCGCCAAGAATGCGGCGCTGCCGCTGTTGATCGCGTCCCTTTTGACCGCGGACCGGCTGACGCTGAAGAACGTGCCGAACCTTGCCGACGTCAATATGCTGGTGCGGATCTTGCGCAATCACGGGGTTGATCTGGCCGTCGATGGCAAGCGGGCGACGCCGGGACCGTATCTGGGCGAGACATTCCATCTGTCGGCGCGCGATATCGTCGATACGACGGCACCCTACGAGATGGTGTCGCGGATGCGTGCGAGCTTTTGGGTGCTGGGGCCGCTGCTGGGGCGTTGCCACAAGGCGAAGGTCTCGCTGCCGGGCGGGTGCGCGATCGGTACGCGGCCGGTGGATTTACATCTGACCGGGCTTAAGGCGCTGGGTGCTGAGATCGACATCGAGGCAGGCTATGTGCTCGCGAAGGCGCCTTTTGGTGGCCTTAAGGGCGGTCGTGTGACGTTCCCCAAGGTATCGGTTGGTGCGACGATGAACGTGCTGCTTGCGGCCGCATTGGCGCGCGGGGAAACTGTCATGGAGAACGCGGCGCGCGAGCCCGAGATCGGCGACGTGGCCGAGTGCCTCGTCAAGATGGGCTGCGTTATTGAGGGCATCGGGACATCGACGCTGCGGATCCAGGGCCAGGACCGGCTTGAGGGCGCGGTGCATACGGTGGTTCCCGACAGAATCGAGACCGGGACGTTTGCATTTGCGGTGGCAGCGACCGGCGGCGATGTGGTGCTGTCGGGGGCGAAGGCTGCCCATCTAGCGTCGGCTCTGGACACGTTGCGGGCGACGGGCGCGGCGGTGACCGAGGTCGAGGGCGGTGTTCGCGTCGTGCGCAATGGGGCGGGGATCGAGCCGATTACGGTCGAGACACAACCGTATCCGGGGTTCCCAACGGATTTGCAGGCGCAGCTCATGGCGTTGATGACGACGGCTAAGGGGACGAGCGTTATTCGTGAGACGATCTTCGAAAACCGCTTCATGCACGTTCAGGAACTGGCGCGGTTAGGGGCCGATATTCATCTCAATGGTGACACGGCAATCATTAAGGGCGTCAAAGGGTTGACCGGTGCGCCAGTGATGGCGACGGACTTACGGGCGTCGGTGTCGCTGGTGATTGCAGCGCTGATGGCCAAGGGCGAGACGACGATCAATCGCGTGTATCATTTGGATCGCGGGTTTGAGCAGCTTGAGCGCAAGTTGTCGGCATGCGGCGCACAAATCGAACGAATTTCGGCGGGTTGAGCGCCAAACTGAACCGAATTGCGCCGGTTTCACGTATGGTAGGGGTCTAACGGTCGGGTTTGGACACGCTAACGGGGTCGCAATGGGACGTCGGATTGCCGTCGGTTTGATCTTCGGTTCAGTCCTTCTGGGGCTGCATCTTTCCGCAGGGGCGGCTGTTTGCGGAGAGTTGCTCGGACCGGAAGGCGTGGTCATCCGGGCGGACCCGAACGCGCTGACGGCGAGGGATGTGACGACAGCCTTTTTCAAGGCAAAGCCGGGACACAGGGTCGATTTTTCCGGACGCACATTGCGCGATCTCGATCTCAGCGGGCTCGATTTTGGCAGGGCGGAGATGGCGGGGGCCGATCTGTTTGGGGCGGATTTGACCAATGCCAATTTGACGGGCGTTAATCTGGCGGGCGGCAACCTCAACCGGGTTATTGTGATCCGGGCGGATTTTTCGGGTGCAAACCTCAAGGGCGCGGTGATCATGCGGCCCAGCGTTTCGACCTCGCTTGACTACGATGCGGCGGAGTCGCCGAAGTTTGCCGGGGCGGACATGCGCAACGTGCGGATGACGGCAAAGATGATTGGTGCCGATTTTCGCGGCGTGAACCTGACCCAGGCGAACCTTGGTCCACATGAGCCGCGAGCCGATATTTCGACCATGCCGAACTCTGTTTACAAGAGTTGTGATTTTTCGGGTGCGACGATGACGGACGTCGACCTTAGCCGGGCGGTTTTGATTTTTTCCCGGTTTGCCGGGGCAGACTTGCGGCGGGCGAATTTGTCGAACGCTGATCTGTCGAAGGTGGACCTGTCGGGGGCCGATCTGACTGGGGCGGACTTGAGCGAGGCCAATCTGGATGGTGCCAATCTTGCCGGGGTGATTGGGTTTGAGACTGTGCGGGGGCGCGAAACAATCCTGAACCTCGACCGTGCATTGCGATGAGGACGGGGATCGTGCGAGGGCCTGCAATGCTGGTGCTGGGCCGCTGGATTTTGGTGTGCGCGCTGGCAACAGGTTTCGCGTCCGGGGCTGCGGGGGCTGAGTTGACGGCCAAGGAAGTGACGCGGGCGTTGTTTGAGGCGACGGCCGATCAACCTCCTGACTTTAGCCGCCGCAACTTGGGCGCGCTTGATCTGTCGGGGCTCGATTTCAAACGTGCCCGTATGGCGGGAGCTGATCTAACGGGTTCGGATCTGACCGTTGCCAATCTGACGGGGACGGATCTTGCCGGTGCGCATCTCGACCGGGCGACGCTGATTGGGGCGGATTTTTCCGGCGCGAATTTGTCCGGGGCCTCGATCCTGCGCCCGACGGTGTTTGCCAACCTTGATAACAACAAGGCGGACGCGCCAAAGTTCGTGGGGGCGAATATGGCGGATGTTCACATCGTCGCCAACCGGCTTGATGGCGCGGATTTTCGCGGGGCGAACCTGACGAGGGCTGTCTTGGGGCTGGTCGATCATGTGTGGGGCGAGGAGCGGTATGGGCAGCGATCAGTGATGATAGGTTGCGATTTTTCAGGCGCGCGGATGACGGGGGCGAACCTCGTAAATGCCGTGCTTTTGTTTGCAAAGTTCCGCGATGCCGATTTAACCGGGGCGTTTATGGCAGGCGCTGATTTATCGAAGGCGGACTTGAGCGGGGCTGATCTGACGGGGGCCGATTTGACTGGCGCTAATGTCGAGGACGCAGATCTTTCACGGGTGCGGGGGCTTGCAACCGTGCGCGGTCTCGATACCATCCGCAATCTCGATAAATCCATCCGGTAGTGGAATTCATGCGCAGCTCACGTTGGCCGGTTAGTTTGGCGAGGCCTTTGTGGGCCGGTGCGTTCGCATTGTTTCTAGGCGCATTGGGGATGATGCCGGGGCGCGCAGTCGCGTTGCCGGAGGTCGATACGGCACTGATCGTTTCGGTCGATGTGTCGAACTCGGTCGACGAGGCGCGCTACCGGCTGCAGATGGAGGGGATCGCGAAGGCGCTGGAGGATCCCGGCGTGGTGGCGGCGATCACAACGGGGCCGCAGGCGGCGATCTTGTTTTCAATCATGACGTGGGCAGACCGGTCCGAGATGACGCTGCCTTGGGTGCGGATTTCATCTGCGGCGGAGGCGCGGGCGGTGGCGGCACGGATACGCAAGCTGCCGCGGGTGAAAGGCGAGTTCACGTGTTTGTCGCGGATGTTGCGCAATGTCGCCGATAAGGTCGTGCCGCAAATCCCGGCGGCGGCCAACCGGGTGGTCATCGACGTTTCGGGCGATGGGCATGACGATTGCAATCCGGCCGAACCTGCGGGCGCGGTGCGTGATGAATTGGTGGCGGGCAAGGTTGTGATTAACGGGCTGCCGATTTTGGATGGGGACGAGGGTAAGACCATCGAGGATTGGTATCGGACGAATGTGATGGGCGGGGTCGGGTCGTTTGTGATCGCCGCCAATGGGTATGGCGATTTCGAGCGCGCGATCCGGCAGAAGTTCGTGGTCGAGATCAGCGGGACCGGCGGGCGGGTGCAGTAGGGCGATCGTCCAGCCGAAAACCCCTCACCCCAACCCTCTCCCCCGGGGGGGAGGGGGCGAAATCAATTATCGACGTATACCAGCGAGCAATAAAATTGATCTTTTCTCCACTCCATGGCCGGGCTTGACCCGGCCATCCAGGAGCTACACATGCTGGCCTTTCAACACGTTGCTCTGGATAGCCGGGTCAAGCCCGGCTATGGAGTAATACCATCAAGCCAATTGTCCGACCGATTCAAATTTAGAAACGTCACCCCGGCGGAGGCCGGGGCTCAGTTA
>JANOVN010000226.1:0-3405 GCA_031417455.1 Hyphomicrobiaceae bacterium
GCGTTCGTTCACCATACCGCAGAATCAGGCGAGATCGATAGCGACCTAACGCGCAGGCATGCAAGGGCATTCGTGGCCAAACGGATAGTGGTAACGGCCCTGGATGTTTGCCGCGCTTATGGCGCGCCAAATTCTGAGGGAAGCACTCAGAAGAGCGATAGGCGCGGTGCGCGTGCGGTGATTAGGGGTAGAGCCGCGTCTTTTCCCAAGGCGTTTTGGGGTCGCGGCGAGTGAAAGCGATGCGGTCATGCAGACGGAACGGGCGGTCGTGCCAGAACTCAATCTCAAGCGGCGTCAGGCGGAAGCCGCTCCAATGGGGCGGGCGGGGGATTTCACCCTCGGCATAGTGCATTTCGAGCGCGGCGACGTAATCCTCAAGCTCTTTACGGCTCGTCAGGGGCTTGGATTGGTCGGATGCCCAGGCGCCAATGCGGCTGCCGCGCGGGCGGGAGGCAAAATATTCGTCGGCTTCTTCATTGGATACCAGCGCGATGGCGCCGCGAATGCGGACCTGGCGGCGCAGGCTTTTCCAGTGAAACAGCATGCCGGCTTTGGGATTTGAGAGCAATTCCCAGCCTTTGGTGCTCGACGTGTTGGTATAAAAAACAAATCCGCGCCGGTCGCTGCCGGGGGCGTCGAGGCCTTTCATCAAAACGATGCGGACGTTGGGCATGCCATGGCCGTCGACGGTTGCAAGCGACAACGCGTTGGGGTCGTTGATTTCGCTGGCGGAGGCTTGCGCGAACCATTCCTCGAACAAGGCGAAGGGCTCTGGCGCTTGCGTGAAGTCCTCATGAGCGGAGTGCTCCTGAGCGGCTTCCTTGGCGCCAGTTGTCGTTACAATATCGGCCACAGCGTCGTCCTTTTTATGTGAAATACACCAAAACAGTGCGGCGCGTAACGCCAGTTTAACCTTACCCCGGCATGCTCATCATAGAAGTCGTCCCGAGTTGGGCCCTGCGTTGTGTTCTCAGTTGTTTGCGAGTCTTATTCATGCGTCAGCACACGAGTCTTTTCCCCGTCGCTGCGGCGTCGGCGGTGGCCTTCGCTACGACGGTGTTCGTATTTATTGCACCAGATTTCGCGCTGGCTAGCGAACCTAAATCAAACAAGCCTGCCCAATCGGGCGACAGCACGTGTGGATGTGCTGCTCCCAAAGAAAAACTCTGGGCGCGGCCCAAGTTCGCCGAAATGCCCGCCATCAGCCAGCCGGCCATGCTGGACGAGAGCGACGAGATTGCAGCGCTGGAAAGCGTGCAGTTTGCGTTGAGTGAAGTGGGTGACGGCGCGAGCTACATCTGGCATCGTAATAACGGTCGTCTGTCTGGATTGGTTCAGCCGATGACGTCGTTCAAGGATGGCCAGGGGCAGATCTGCCGCCACGTGGTGGTGATCCTGACTTCAGGTTCAAACTCGAAAAAGGCAGAGGGCGTTGCCTGCCGCGCGACCAGCGGACAGTGGAAGCTCGAAGGCTGAATTGCGTACCGTTCACGCCAAAAGCTCACACGCCGCGATGCGTGCGGCAACCGTTTGACGCTTCAGAGCGGGTGCTGATCAGATGAAAAAGATCAGCGCCAGCACGACCAGTACCGACAGGGTCCAAAGCCCAACATTTTCTTTGCGTGATGCCGTCATGACCGCCTCCGTTATCCAATGAGGATGACGTGTTTCGACTCGTAAATGTTACATGATATTTATTGCTGAGTCTTCCTGTCGCAGCAGTATTTGGCGGCAAGGGAGGGTAAATTCACCTTTCGATTTTTTTGTCCTGATCTAGATCACGTGTGTTGCCAAAGATTAACGTGGGGCAGCAACGGAAACCACCCCAGGGACGTGTTCTTGAGATTGAGGACGCGGCAACAGGGCCACAGTGGTTCTGCTCGCTTCACGCGCACGGCGCACAAAGAATGGCGCTCCTCTGAGGAGTAAAATCATGACACGTAACAAGAAAATTTTGTTTGGCGGTATTGCTTTGGCGGCGGTCGCTGCCGGCGGGATTGCGGCATCGGCGGCACGCGGCGGCTTTGGCCATCACGGCGGCCGGATGGGCGGCATGGGAGGCATGGGAGGCGGCATGATGGGTGCCGTCTGCAAAGGCAACGCGGCTGAAATGGCCGACCACATGCTGATTCGCCTTGAGTACAAGGTGAAGCCCACCGACGCGCAGAAGCCAGCGTTCGAAGAATTGAAAGCTGCCGCGAAGGCTGCCGCCGCCAAGGCAAAGGCTGGATGCCCTGCCGCACCGGTTCAGGCCGCCGATGGCACGCGCCCTGCCCCTAAGCCGCCGACCGAACGGCTTGCTGCCATGGAAGCAGCGCTTGCCGCTCAGCTCGACGCGGTGCGCACCGTGCGGCCGGCTGCCGACAAGTTCTATGCTTCGTTGAGCGACGAACAGAAGAAGGCGTTTTCGACACGTGAGCACGGCGGCATGGGCGGCATGCACCGTGGCGGCGGCGACGGCGAAGGCCACGGCATGCGCGGACATCGCTGGCACGGCGGTGAGAGCGGTAATCGCGGCGGCGACGGCATGGGGGAGATGACGCCACCGGCTGCGGCCCCTGACAAGCGCTAGGCGCTTGATAGGCGTTGAGTATTTGCCGAGGTGAAACTTTTCCCTTGATGCTTGGTGGCGGGCGCACGAAAGTGCCCGCCACGTCTTTTTTTGGAGGACTACGAATGAAATTGGCGTTCGCTTTGATGGCCGTGGTGCTGGCGGCATCTCCTGCTCTGGCGGAAGAAAAGAAGAGCAAGGGCACTCGGTTTTGGAACCTCACCGGCGAAACCGTCGCTAAGTTCGAACTGGCCCCCACCGGAACGACCGCGTTCGGCCCCGATCAGGCCAAGAACGACAAAGACGGCACCGTCGATAACGACGAGCGGCTGAAGATTTTGGACGTGGCCGACGGCAAGTATGATGCCCGCATCACCGATGTGAAGGGCAAGGTTTGCATGGCGGTTGGGCTCGACGTCAAGAAAGACGGCGTGTTCTCGGTCGAGAAGGATCAGTTGAAGGATTGTAAGTAGCGGGGAATTCCGTAGCACAGCAAACTGTTGGGTTACGGTGGCAAATAGCCACCTAACCCAACGGAGGCCGATTTACATCGGAAGGTGGGCGAGTTTATTGGAGAAGTAGTTTTCGACGGCGGTGACGATGGAGCCGGAGACTTCGCTGCGCCATTCGTCGGACTTCAGGTTTTCGGCGTCTTGCTTGTTGGTGACGTAGGCCAATTCGATCAGGACTGAGGGGAACTGGGCCGTCTTCAAGACGCGGAAGGCGGCCTGCTGGTCGGGTGAGGCGCGCATGTCGGTCTTATCCGACATGTTCTCGATGACGGCACCCGCGAACAGCTTGCTACGGTCCTTGTTGGCATCAACTTCTTGCTTGGCGAGATCTTCCAGGATGCC
>JANOVN010000227.1:0-2683 GCA_031417455.1 Hyphomicrobiaceae bacterium
CTGGCTGGGCTGCGGTCGCTCAATATTGCCGTGGCGGCAGCGATCGTGCTGGGGGAGGCGCTGCGGCAGACTCGTGGGTTTGTTGAGGGCGTGAAAGTGTAAAACGTGCCTGCGGCACTCAAGTGCTGGGTCCCGTGTCTGCGTCGCATCATGAAGGATGCTGCGCCGCGCACTGGATGACAAGGGGCTTGGCGCCCCGGAGCAAGTGTCCGGGATTGGCAGGCCAGGATGACAATTGAGTGTTATTGCCTGGGCACAGGGGTGGCGGCGAGGCTGTCGAAGGCGGCGGTGAACTCGGCGGAGCCGGGTTTTGAGATGTCGGCATCCATTCGCTTGTCGAGTTCGGCGAGCAGGCCCGCGCCGGTCAGGTTTTGGGCCATTTTGTTGACGTAGTAGGCTTTTCTGGCGAAGAAGTTCGGCGTGGGCGCGCTTGCCGCTCCTGGATAGAGCAGGATTTCCAGGCCGGTGCCGGGGCCTGCCAAGTTCATCAACTCCATCTCGCAGCCCTTGAGCTGGGGAATGCCTGCCTTTTCAGCTTCTTCCTTGAGGCCGAGCAATTTGATGGCTTGAAGCATCGGGCCGATGTCACCGTCGATATTGATGGCGTGGATGCCTTGGCCTTCCGGCGTCTTGGCGAAGGCTTGATGACGCGCCCAGACGTTGGGAACGGATTTTGCGTCGACGTGCATGCGGGTTAGGATGGTAGCCTTGCCGCGCAATTGGGCGGCGCGTTCGCGGGGCACATCGGCGCGGGCGGCCATCTGGTTGAGGCGCGCGATGAAGCGGGGGCCATGTTTGGCCAATTCGCTGACGGAGTTGGCGTCCAGCAATTGGGCATAGCCGATGGCGGTCGAGATCGGTTTGCCACGTTTGGAAATGGGGTGGACGCCCGATTGCATGTCGGCGGTGCCATGGCCGCCGGTTTCAAGGGCGTAGACGCGGACGACCTGGGCTTTGCTCAGGCCAAGGGATACGGCTTCTTCGGCATAGCGTTCCTTGAAGGCGCGTTCGGACACCCGCTCGGGCGTAAATCCATAGACCCGTTTGGCGGCGGCAAGGAAATCCTCAACGCTTGGTATTTCTTTTGGTAACTCAATAGGTTGTGGTTTTTTGGCTTCTTCGTCGGCGATGAATTTGTTCCAGGCGCGCAGCAGGTCGGGCGCAAGGTGGGGGCCTTCGAATTGGGGGGGGAAGCTGGGGACGTAGTCGCTGGCGACGAGTTCAAGCTTGGTGGCTTTTTTCTTGCGGCGTTCGGCGCGCTTGCCCTCGACGGTTGACCAATAGGCATCGAGACGGCCTTCATAGGCGCGACGGGCCGCGCGCCAGGCTTGGAATTGCTGACGGTGGGTGTCGTTGAGGCGGACCATGAACTCATCGGCGATGCCAGCCATTGCCGGGGCCGACGTCAGGACGGCTGGCGTGGTTGCAGCCAAGGCCAGGGCCGCGATCAGCGTGCGGCGGGTTATGTTGGGCATGGTCGTCGTGTCCTTAATCGGGCGGTTTTCGTCGCGGTGCCGCCGACGGTGCTGGTCATTTGTGTCGTCACGACTTATGCGCCGTCAGTCTTGTCGAACTCTGTAAGTCTTGCCGGAAAGCTGGTTCACACTTTATGAACGCGCTCGTCCTTCACTGCTGGTAAGAGATGGTCGATAAGCTGAATTGAAGCCTGAAACATGGCAAAATGCGCCGACGTAGTATGTTATACCAGCCCGCAGAAGTTCTGACTCTTCGTTTGACGGACTGCGGGCTGGTATTTTCTTTACTTTGCGCGTGGCCGCCCCACCAACCCCACGCACGGATACCAATCCGCATAAGCCAGTACTTATGTGGATTGGTATCACTGGTAGCTCGATGATAAACCCGCCGCACATCAGCGATCAAGCGACCGGTAGCCTGTTTGGCGCGGCGGGATTTGCGGCGCACGCGCGGGCAAGGTTAAATGCTGGGCCTCGCTTCAGCAAATCACCGAGTGATTTCGATCTCAATCCGGGTTTCAAACCGCCGGTCGCAACGCTGCGGCCGGCGGCGGTGCTGGTGGCGGTGGTGGCCCGCCAAGAGTTGACGTTGTTGCTGACGCAGCGGGCCGATACGCTGAACCATCATGCCGGGCAGATTGCATTTGCGGGCGGACGGATCGACGGGGATGACGAGACGCCGGCCCAGGCGGCTTTGCGGGAGGCGGAGGAGGAAATCGGCCTGGCCTCGCAACTCGTTACGCCGCTTGGATTTTTAGACACGTACCGGACGGGGACGGGTTACGCAATCGAGCCGCTGGTGGCGCTTGTCGATCCAAGCTTTACTCTGCGGCTTCAGGAGGGAGAGGTGGTGGATGCGTTCGAGGTGCCGCTCGCGTTTTTGATGGATCAGGCCAATCATCAGTTGCACACGAAGGAATGGCTCGGAGTTGAGCGGCAGTTTTATGCGATGCCATATGAGAATAGGTTTATCTGGGGCGCGACCGCAGGTATCTTGAAGAACATGCACGAAAGGCTGTTTGCCCTATGATCCGCGTTTTGATCGAAAATCTGTTGCTGTTCTTGTTACCGACGGCGCTTTACGTGTCGTTCGGTCTGCTGGTGCGGCGGTCGGATACGTCTGCCGTTCAGGTTATCAATCGCGCGCCGATTTTGACGCTGGCGATACTGGGGGCGAGCCTTGTCGCGATTGTGCTGTCGGTGTTTGG
>JANOVN010000228.1:0-6113 GCA_031417455.1 Hyphomicrobiaceae bacterium
GTAATCCTGACTGTCAAAGCACGCCGCGATGAAGTGGTCGAGTTTGACCAGGTCCGCGGTCCCCGGCCGTTGAGCCAGCTCGTCGACCATCGCCTTAGCCGCCGCAACCGACAACGGTGCGTTGCCGGCAATTTCAGACGCTAACGCATGGGCTGCGACAAACAGATCGTCGGTCCGTGACTGGCTCGTGATGAGCCCCATCGCCAGCGCTTCGGCTGCATTGAACCGGCGGCCCGTGAACAAGATCAACTTGGCGGTTGCAGGCGAAACAGCGCGCAAGACTGGCGCGATCCAGCGCGGATTGTAACCGATGCCAAGTTTGGCAGCCGGGATCGCAAACGTCGACGCCGCGTCCGCGACCCGCAAATCACAAGCAAGTGCCAGCCCAAGCCCGCCGCCCAGGCAGAAGCCATGGATCATCGCAATGGTCGGTTTGGTGCAGTTCGTGAGCGCGTCGAATGCATTGTGATTGAGCGTATCGTATTTGTGTACAGCGTCCCCCGCGCGCTGTGTATCGAACTCGGAGATATCGGCCCCGGCCGAAAACGCCCGCGTTCCCGCCCCGCGCAGCAGCACGACCCGAACCGCTGGATTGCTCTCCGCCCTTGCGATAAGCCCCGGCAGCGCGCCCCACATGGCAGCCGACATGGCATTCATCCGCGCCGCATTGTCGATGGTGATCGTCGCAACGCCAGCATCGTCGACATCGAAATGCAGGCACGCTGCGGGCGCGGTGTTATCGGGCATGCAAACTCCTGTATCGGGCAACCCGGCTTATACCGGCGACGATAGCGCGGCAACCCGCCCTATCGTCCCGCCAGCCCTAACGGCCTGATCGATCATGGCGAATGCCCAAGCGCTACTCCGCCGCAGCTTTGATCTCGATCCCGCGCGGTTCGAGTCGGCGTCTGATAAAGTCGATATGCCCGCGCAGATCGTAGAACTGGTCGGAGAACTGAACCGGCACCCGCACCCTGCTAACCGCCCGGTCGAGCCGGTCGAGTTCGATTTTCGCCTCGGCAAGCTGCGTCGGAGTGGGATTGTGATCGAGCTGATTCTCCAGCGACTTCATCTGCCGGTACCAGACATACAGCCGCCGCCGCACCGTCCAGGCATAAATCGACGGCAGAATGCGGATGAGTGGCAGCAGGATCGACAGGATCGGGATCAGCAACAAGATCGTCGCGGTCCCGTGCTTATGCAGATATGCCGTGACCCAGAACGGAATGCCAAGCCTCTTGTTCGCGGGCGCAACGGCGCGCAGAAGGAACGGCAGATCGCCGGTCTTATAAAGGCTGAGTGCATCGCGCGAGACTTCGAATTCTGGGTCCTTGGCGTTCGGGAACTCGCCTGCCTTGTGGAACAAGACTGGCTCGCCGTCACGATCAAAGCCTTTGCGCGGGTTGTCCAGTACCGCGTCCGCAAGCACGCTGATGATGGCAGGATGAACCGATTTCTTGACGACTAGCGCTGCCGTCGTCGAAAGCAACGTGATGTCGGCAGATGGAATATCGGGCGCGAATTCGACCGAACCTTGATGCATGACAAGCTTGGTCAAGAACGGAAACCGCGCCACATATGCTTCAGCTTCGGCGGCAAAGTTCATCAACAGAATGTCGGGATGCCGCATCAGTTTGAATATTTTGCCGGATTCAGGCGGCAGCACTAGAAATGCCACGTCGTATTCGCCACTCGTCAATCCCTTGGCGTCATCGCCGAGCTCCGTTTCGATGATTTTCGAATTCGTTTCATCGACGCCGTTCGACCGCAGAAGCGTCCTGGCGACCCGCCGCGCCCCGCCTTCCTTATTGCCGATGGCTATCTTGCGGCCTTTGAATTCGCTGAGTGATTTGACCTGCGCTGGACCGCGATAGAACACATAGATCGGCTCGTAGAACATGCGTCCGACAGACAGCAGCGCGTCGACCTGCTTGTCATGCGACTTGCGCTCTTTTTCCGTGGCTTGTCGGCCCTGGAGGCTCCCGGCTACGCCGCCCTTGATGAAACCTGCATCAATGTCGCTCGTCTCATCACCAAACAACGCCCGCAAGGTGGCACTCCCAGCCGTCGTTGGCCGCAATTCGACTTCGACCCCGTACCTGGCCATCTGCTTTTGATAGGCGATCGCCAAGTCGTTATAGGCGCCTTCCGATCCCCCGCTCGCCAGCACGAGTTTGCCCGCAGGACCAGGCTTGATGATGGCGATGGCAGCCCACGCAGCCACGACTAGCCCGGCTAAAACGGCAACAGTTCCGAGAATGAAATTGCGCACTTTTTTCTGTCTCTTTGTCATCTAAGGTCGTTTCTCCGCAATTGTACTGGGTCGAGTGGTTGGCGGAAAGCCGACCGGACTGTTAACGCATAACGCTGCGGTCGCAAACAACGCCCACCCTGTGGCATAGCGAAGGCGGGGCGATGGCAATCGAGCCGTTCTCTCCCCTTGATGCCGTCGAACTTGATGCGTAATGTCCCGCCCGGTCCGCCTAAAGTCGCGGACGCTTTATCTCCACGGGAGGACGTGAATGTTCAAAACGACCCTGGCCGCGCTGGCTTTCGTCGCCATGATGCCCTTGACTGCGACGGCCCACGGCCCCTCTCGTCAAAAAGTCACCCAAACGATCGAGATCAACGCACCGGCCGATAAAGTCTGGGCTGCCATCGGTAATTTCCAGGATATGAGCTGGCATCCAGCCATCGCCAAGACCGAGGGCAGCGGCGACAATGGCACCGGCGCCAAGCGCAAATTGACCCTGAAATCGGGCGGCACCATCGAAGAGGCTTTGACCTCCCATAAGGCCGACGCCAAGACCTTCGCCTATGAAATCACCGCCGTCGACGTGAAAACGCTCCCGGTCTCGAACTTTTCGTCCTCCATCCGCGTCAGCGGCGAAGGTGCCAAGTCGACCGTTGAATGGAAAGGCGCGTTCTACCGCGGCTACGTGAACAACGATCCGCCGCCGGAACTGAACGACGAAGCCGCCGTCAACGCCGTCAACGGCGTCTACAAAGAAGGCCTCGACGCCCTCAAAGCCAAGCTCGAAGCGGGTGGCTAAAGGTTTCCGGCCCTCCGGAATAAGTGTCCTCACTCATCTGGCAAAGCCTGCAGCGCGTTTCGCTGCGGGCTTTGCTTTTGCCTTCGCCATGTTGGTCCAATCCGGCATGGCGACGGCGGCCCAATTCGCCTACGTCACCAATCAAGGCAGCGAAACCGTCTCGGTCGTCGATCTGAAAACCTTCAAGACGACCGCCGAAATCAAAGTCCCGGGCAAGCCGGCCGGCATTGCCCGCTCGGTCCTCGTGCCCCAGATCTACGTCACCGCCCCCGACAATCACGACGTCGCCGTTATCGACACGGCAACCAACACCATCCTGCGCCGCATCCAAACCGGTGGCGGCCCGGTCGGCATCGCAGCCCACCCAACCAATGGGCTGATCTACGTCGCCGATTGGTATTCAAGCAGCCTCGCCGTCGTCGATCCGCAGGCTGGTCGCGTGCTCCAAACCATCGAAGTCGGCCAATCTCCTTCCGGCGTCGCTGTGACAGCCGATGGTACGATGATCCTCACCGCTGACCGCGACAGCGACGCAGTATCGATCATCGACGCCAAAACCAACATCCGCCAGGCCCAGATCAAAGTCGGCGTGCGCCCATTCGGCATCACCCTTGATCGGGACGGCGCCCGCGCCTACACCGCCAACGTCGGCAGCGACGACGTTAGCGTGATCGACCTCAAATCGAAGGCCGTCATCGCAACCGTCCCCGTTGGCCGCCGCCCCTACGCCATCGCCCTGACGCCAACACATGCCTTCGTCACCGATCAATACGGCGGCACCGTCACGGTCGTTGACTTGGCCAGCAACAAGCCCGTGCAATCCATCGACGTCGGCGACCATCCCGAAGGCATCGCCTACGACGCCCAAAGCGGCTCAATCTATGTCGCCTGCTGGTTCGACAACGAACTGGTACGCATTGATGCCGCCACTCGTATGGTCACCGGCAAGGCCAAAGTCGGCGACGGCCCGCGTGCTTTCGGCGACTTCCTCAACTAATCGTCACACCACGAAATTAGCGTTACTCCGGCAAAGGTTACGCCACCTTCACTTCCACTTTAGGCCAACCCATTGTAGATAGTGGTCCGACTGCCACGAAAAGCGGGCGCAAACGACGCCTGGACCAAGCAATGAAACGATCGATCAGGAGAGTAAACGTGTTGAGCTACAGCCGAGTTAGTCGCGCCATCTTCGTTGCAACCGTTATCGCCGTCGGCGCCGCCGCCGTCGGCGCTGGTGCCAATGCCGAGGTGGCTGCGGTGGCAAAACCATCGTCGGTCGACATCCTGTTTGAGCGCAAGCACCTGACCAACGTCGGTGCCGGCACCGACCTCGTCTATAAATTCGAGCGCACCGTCTCCGCCACCGACCTCCTGGGCCAGCCGTTTGCCGACGACATCAAAGTCGAAGTGAAAAAAGTCGCCAACGACGGCACCCGCACTGTCCTCGTCAAAGTCTTTTCCGGCGACCGCGCCCGCGAACCCCAGCCCATCGATGAATTGACCGGCAATCCCGTTCTCGTCGTCTTTCTCGACCGTGCCGTTTCCTCATATATGTCGGTCGCTGGCGGCAAAACCCCGTATTTGAAGGATAAGTTCCGGACCGCTCTGCGCGAACGCGCTACTGTCGACCAAGTGAAAGTCAAACTCGGCGATAAAACCGTCGATGCCCATCGCGTGAGCGTCTCCCCTTATGCCGCTGACCTCAATGCCCCGAAAATGCGCGGTTATGAAAATTCCAAATTCTCATTCGTTGTGAGCGAGGCAGTTCCCGGCCAATTCGTCGAATTGCTGGCGACGTACGAAAACACCGCCAAAGGCGCACCGCGTCTTGAAGAGCGCACCCTCATGGTTGGCGCGGAGGTGCTGAAATGAGAGTCATCAGAGCAACCCTTGCCGCGGTCTGCATGGCCCTGTCTGGCCCAGCGGCCAGAGCTGCCGAACCGGTCAACGATTTCCCAACCGTTGCCCGTGCCGACTACGTTTTTGCCTGCATGCAGGTCAACGGCCAGTCGCGCGAGTCGCTCGATAAGTGCTCGTGTTCGGTTGACGTGATCGCGAGCATCATTCCCTATGACGAGTACGAGGCCGTCGAAACGATCCTGATGGTCTACAAGCGCGGCGGTAAAGCCCAGCAGGAAATGAGCAACCACGACCTCCAGCGCCGCGTCAAAGACATGCGACGCGCCCAAGTCGAAGGCGAACTCCGCTGCTTCTGATCGTTTGATCGGCCCAAGCCACAGCCTGTCGCAAACGGACGGGCGGTCTGGCGGGTGTCCCGCCAGTGGGGTGTGGGGCTAGCCCCACTCGCGACGCAGTCGCGAACTGCCACGCCCCCTACTCCATGGCCGGGTCCCTCGGGTCGAGCCCGAGGGCAGGCACGCCCACGGCTGTCGGGCTCCCGACTTTGCACTTGGCCGAACAAAATTGTAGTGGCTGGAAATTCCAGATTGGACGGCTACCTCAACACCAATTCCCTCCCACTGTTGTCCTAAGACAAGTGCGCCGTTGCGCACGCCGATCCGGGATCGTTACCACTCTCAATTAGGCAAGCATCTGTGATCGGCAAGTGCAGAGCCGTCTGCGGGAAGCAGTGTGGTATCGCCGAAGGGCCGGGAGCAAAGCGACCCGCGCATGCTTGCGCGCCCCGTCATCGCGAAGCGATGCTTGGCATCCACACAGCGCCATGGCGCGTGAGACCAAAAGACGATCTACTACAAAGCCGGATGGCTTTAGGGAGCAAAGCGACCCGCGCATGCTTGCGCGCCCCACCGGAGCGCCATGGCGCGTGAGGTTAAAAAGAGGGTCTGCGGGAGAGGTCCTTGGATGACTGAATGCTGTTCTTGCCACCCGGCGGCCTCGCCGTATTAATTTATGGGGATCTTGAGCCGTTGCCAGTCGAGCCCTTGCGGACAAGTCCAGCACACCTCTCCCGCGATCGAGCGCAGTGACCGCAGTGCCGTCCAATTGATCCGTTTCCGGACGTCGTGAACTAAACCACTGCAATGCGATCCGGGCCAGCTGACGGGTTGCCGAATACTTCGCTCGAACCCGCAACCACCC
>JANOVN010000229.1:0-17359 GCA_031417455.1 Hyphomicrobiaceae bacterium
GTCATCAACTGCATGATGATCGACGCCGAGATGTACGGCATGATGTTCAGCGCGAAAATGGCCATTCGCTCCACGGCACCGCCGGAGAACGTGTTGAACATTCCAAGAATACCGCTCGCGCTAACCTTGAAGTTGGCCGCAAAAGCTTCCGGATTGATACCCGGGATCGGGATGAACGTGCCGAACCTATAGATCAGTAGCGCGCCCAGTGTGAACCAGATGCGCTTCTTCAAATCTTCAGCCTTAGAGAACACGCTAAGGTTCATCTGGCTGGCAAGCTGTTCGGCAGCGGAAACCATTCGTCTCTCTCCCGATCTCAAGTCTTTGGCGAACGCCAGCGAACACCTAAGCCTTGGTCAATGCAAACCTTAAAGCGGCGAACGGTCACGCCCGCACCCTCTCGCGGGCCTTATTCTGCTTTGCCGCCCTTGCCGCCAGCAGCCTTTGCCTTCTTGGCAGCGGTCTTGGCGCGCTTGGCGACGTCGGCATCGAGAACCTTCGGCACGATCAGCTTGAGTGAACCGCCAGCCTTTTCGATCGCAGCCTTGGCAGACGCCGAAGCCCCGTTCACGGTCACGGAAATCTTTGCCTTCAGTTCGCCCGTGCCAAGCACGCGCAGACCATCGAGTTCGCGGCGCAGAATTCCTGCAGCGACGAGTGCCTTGACGTCGATGGCCTTGCTGCCGTCGAGGATCTTGGCATCAATCGCGTTCTGCAACGTGCCGACGTTGATCTCGTTATAGTGCTTGGGACGCCACTTGTTGAAGCCCCGCTTGGGCAACCGGCGATGCAGCGGCATCTGGCCGCCTTCGAACCCGCCGATGGCGACGCCCGAACGAGCCGTCTGGCCTTTGCCGCCGCGGCCACCCATCTTACCCATTCCCGAGCCGATACCACGGCCGATGCGGACGCGGAATTTGCGCGCACCGGGATTGTCGTTGATTTCATTGAGCCGCATGGCGCAGCGCTCCTAACTAAGTTCTATGATTTCGGCGAAACAATCCGCACCAGGTGCGCGATCCGGTTGATCATACCGCGGACGGAAGGCGTATCTTCCAGCTCGCGTTGACGGCGAATCTTGTTCAGTCCGAGCCCGATCAGCGTCTGGGTCTGAATCGCTGGACGCCGGTTGGCGCTCGCATACTGCTCGACAATGATGGTCTTCTTCGCGGCCATTTTAATCACCTGGGTCTGGATTAGCACCCGCGCAGCCTTTCGGCACCGCAGTTCTAAGTGTAGTTAATCTTATGCGTCGCTGCCGGTTTCGACAGCGGCCGATCCGTCACGGCGGCGGGCAACGATGTCGCTCACCTTCTTGCTGCGGCGAGCAGCAACGCCGCGGGGATTTTCTTGGCCCTTGAGCGCATCGAACGTGGCGCGAACGACGTTATATGGGTTCGTCGAACCGAGCGACTTAGCAACGATGTCGTGGATGCCAACCATCTCGAACACGGCGCGCATGGCGCCGCCCGCGATGATGCCGGTACCAGCTGGTGCCGAGCGGACGACAACGCGGCCCGCGCCATGACGACCGACGCTGTCATGATGCAACGTGCGACCGTCGCGCAGCGGCACCTTCACCAGCGAACGCTTGGCTTCTTCTGTTGCCTTACGGATCGCTTCAGGCACTTCGCGCGCCTTGCCGTGACCAAACCCGACGCGGCCTTTCAGATCGCCGACGACGACCAGAGCGGCAAAGCCGAAGCGCTTACCGCCCTTGACCACCTTCGCGACGCGGTTGATCCCGACCAGCTTGTCGGAAAACTCGCTGTCGACCTTATCGCGACCATCACGGCCGCCGCGATCGCGACCACCACCAGATCCACCAGGAGTACGTGCCACAGTGTCGTCCTTTCAAATCAAAAGATCAGCCGCGCCAACTGCGCAGGGATCCCCGTAAGTCTCTTAAAAGCTCAGGCCGGCTTCGCGTGCTGCGTCCGCAAGCGCTTTGACGCGCCCATGGAACAGATAGCCGCCACGATCGAATACGACCTTGCCGACGCCAGCTTTGACAGCGCGTTCCGCCACCAATTTGCCAACGGCTGCAGCGGCTGCCTTGTCGGCACCCGTCTTCAAGGCCGAACGCATGTCTTTTTCCAGCGACGAAGCCGAAACCAGCGTTTTGCCGGAAACATCGTCGATGATCTGCGCGTAGATATGCTGTGACGAACGGAAAACCGACAACCGCGGGCGATCCGTGGCATTGGCTTTCAGCGTGCGGCGAACGCGCAACTGGCGGCGTTCGAATGTCGACAAGTGCGTAGGCATGACGGCCGTCCTTATTTCTTCTTGCCTTCCTTACGGAAGATGTATTCGCCACGATAGCGGATGCCTTTGCCCTGGTAGGGCTCCGGCGGACGGTAGCTGCGGATATCGGACGCTACCTGTCCGACCATCTGCTTATCGATGCCGGAAACCGTAATGATTTCCTGCTTCGCGCCCGAAACTTTGACTTCGATGCCGTTCGGGATCGGATGCACGACTTCGTGGCTGAACCCGATCTGGAGCTGAAGCTGATCCTTGGCCCTCATGTTGGCGCGGAAACCCACGCCCTGAATTTCCAGGATCTGCGAATAGCCCTCGGTGACACCTTTCACAAGGTTCGCCACCATCGTGCGGGACATACCCCACATGGCGCGAGCCTGCTTGCTGTCATCGCGCGGTTCGACATCGATGCCTTCCGCCGTCTTTTCGATCTTCAAGTTATCCGGCAGCGTGAACGAAAGCTCCCCTTTGGGGCCTTTCACTTTCACGGTCTGGCCCGAAACCGTGGCGGTGACGCCAGCGGGAACAGGAACCGGTTTTTTGCCAATGCGCGACATTGCGTTATACCTTCACGTTTCCAGCTCGAAAGCCGGTCGAAACTTTAGACGTGCTGCAGGGAAAAGTGTGAGCGGTTTTCCAGCAAAGCAGCACGACCAACTAGAAGACATTGCAGAGGACTTCACCACCCACGTTTTCTTCACGTGCGCGGCTGTCCGACATGACCCCCTTCGGCGTCGAAACGATCGACACCCCCAGGCCGTTTGCAACGGGCGACAATTCCTTAACCGGCGCGTAAACGCGACGGCCGGGCTTGGAAACCCGCTGGATATCTTTGATCGCCGGCTGGCCATTGTAGTACTTCAGCTCGATTTCGAGCTGCGGGTGACCACCCTTGGGCTCAACCCGCGTATAACCGCGGATATAGCCTTCTTCGGCCAATACGTCGAGAACGTGAGCGCGCAGGTTGGAAGCCGGCGTCACCACTTTCGGGCGGCGGCGTTCCTGGGCGTTGCGAATACGCGTTAGCATATCGCCGATGGGATCATTTACAATCATTTGTCGCCCTCCTTACCAGCTTGCCTTGACCATACCGGGGATCAATCCCTGGCTGGCCAATTCGCGCAACTGGTTACGGCACATTCTGAGCTTGCGATAAAAACCGCGAGCGCGGCCCGTCACTTCGCAGCGATTGCGAATACGAACCTTGGAACCGTTGCGCGGCAGCTGAGCCAGCTTGACGCGAGCGGCAAAGCGCTCTTCGGCAGGCTTCTTCAGGTCGGCAGCAGTCGCCTTCAGTTTCGCCCGCTTGTCGGCATACTGAGCCGTCAGCTTGCGGCGGCGTTTATTCTTTTCAACAGAACTGGTCTTAGCCATATCGTTCTCCAAAAGGCCTTTCGGGGTGGTCTGCGTATCAGCAGTGCCCGAGGTCCTTATGTGCGGAAGGGGAAGTTGAAACCACGCAGCAATTCACGGGCCTCATCGTCAGTCTTGGCGCTGGTGCAGACGATGATGTCCATCCCCAGCATGCCGGCCTCGGCAGCCTTGTCATAGTCGATTTCCGGGAACACGATATGCTCCTTGAGACCGCAAGCATAGTTGCCACGGCCATCGAAGCTTTTCGGGTTCAACCCGCGGAAATCCTTCACCCGCGGCAGCGCAATCGTAACGAACCGGTCGAGGAACTCATACATGTTCGTCCCGCGCAAAGTCACCTTCGCACCAATCGACATGCCTTCACGAACCTTGAACACAGCGACCGATTTGCGCGCCTTGGTGATTACCGGCTTCTGTCCCGCGATCAACGCCAGATCGCCAGCCGCGTTGTCCACGATCTTGCGATCATTGACGGCCTCGCCCACACCCATGTTGAGCACGATCTTTTCGATCTTGGGGATCTGCATCACGTTCGAGTAACCGAACTTCTTCTTGAGTTCGTCGCGCACGACTTTGAGGTAGTGCGCCTTGGCCCGGGGAACATAGCCCTCCGGCCGCACGAAGCTGCGGGGAGCAGCGTCAGCCGCTGGCTTTGCAACCTTGGGCGTCTTCGCCTTCTTCACTACAGCGCCGCCCTTGGGGCCGCCTTTTGCTTTATCGTCAGCCATGGCTTACTTCGTCTCCGGAATCAAATCGCCCGAGCGCTTGGCAAAACGCACTTTCGTGCCGTCGGCCTGGATCTTGAAACCGACGCGGGTCGGCTTGCCATCCTTGGGATCTTCGAGCGCGATGTTGGAAAGCTGGATCGGCGCTTCCTTCGAAATGATGCCGCCTTGCTTAGTGCCGGTCGCCTTGACATGCTTACGCACCACGTTGACCCCGCGCACGATGGCCCGGTTTTCCTTCGGGAACATCTCGACGACTTCGCCGTGCTTTCCCTTGTCACGTCCAGTGAGGACGATGACGTGGTCACCCTTTTTGATCTTGAGCGAGGCCATTACAGCACCTCCGGCGCGAGCGAGACGATCTTCATGTGGTTCTTGGCGCGCAGTTCGCGCGTCACGGGTCCGAAGATACGAGTCCCGACCGGCTCGCCCTGGGCGTTGATCAGCACGGCCGCATTGCGGTCGAAGCGGATCAGCGAGCCATCGGGGCGGCGAACGCCCTTGGCGACGCGAACCACCACGGCCTTCATGACCTGGCCCTTCTTGACGCGGCCCTTGGGGATAGCTTCCTGCACCGCAACGACGATGATATCGCCGATCGATGCATATTTACGCCTGGAACCGCCGAGCACCTTGATGCACTGAACGCTTCGAGCCCCCGAATTATCGGCGACGTCGAGGTTCGTCTCCATCTGGATCATCGCGTGTCGTCCTCTTGCCTCCGGTTGGGATCATTGATCCGCCGGAACTTCCGTTTGCCTGGAGCTTTCGAGGTTAACCCCCGAGCTTTCCAGACGCTCAATTCTCGTCGCGTCGAGCGCCAGCCTAATGCCTGAAGGGCGCTTAAGCTGCAGCTCGTCAGGCCAAAGCCTTCGGTAGGGCGACCCACCGCTTATTCCGTGAAATCGGTGCGCATTCTTCGATCGAAACCTGATCGCCAACCTTGAAGACATTTGCTTCGTCGTGGGCGTGGTACTTCTTCGAACGGCGAACCGTCTTCTTCAGCAAAGGATGCGTGTAGCGGCGTTCGACTTCAACCACAATGGTCTTGGCGTTTTTGTCCGATACAACGGTGCCCTGCAAAATGCGCTTCGGCATAGTCTGTTTCTCCTCAAGCGCTCTTAGAGCTGCTACCGGCGCGCTTCTGGCGGGCCACCGTCATCACGCGAGCGATGTCCCGGCGAACCTGGCGCACCCGCGATGTGTTCTCATTCTGGCCGGACGCCGTCTGAAAGCGCAGGTTGAACTGCTCCTTCTTCAGCTTTGCAAGCTGGTCATCGAGCTGATCGAGGCTCAAATCCCGAAATTCCGCTATAGCCATCGTGTCCGTCCTCTTGTCCATTCCTAGACCTGTACCGTAACCAAGCGTCAAGCTCAGCCGATGCGGGTAACAATCCGTGTCTTGATTCCAAGCTTGGCAGAGCCGAGCGTCAGCGCCTCGCGAGCAATCTGATCCGAGACCCCGTTGAGCTCGAACATGATACGGCCCGGTTTAACGCGTGCGCACCACAGTTCGATCGAGCCCTTACCCGAACCCATTCGAACTTCGGCCGGCTTCTTCGTGACCGGCAGGTCCGGAAAAATACGGATCCAAACGCGGCCTGCACGCTTCATGTGACGGGTGATCGCGCGGCGAGCCGCTTCGATCTGCCGGGCGGTAACCCGCTCCGGCGCCATCGCCTTGAGACCGTGCGAACCGAAATTCAGCGTCGTGCCGCCCTTGGCAACGCCATGAATCCGGCCCTTGAAGGCCTTTCGAAACTTTGTCTTCTTAGGTTGCAGCATAACACTGGTCCTGTGGTGAGAGCCCTAACGTGCTTCCGGAAAAGTGTGTAGAGGTTTTCCGATAAGAAGCACGTCAAGGTAAAGAGCTTGGGCCTGTTCATCATCTAGCGAATGCGAACCGGCCCAAGCGGCTCTAAATTCGTTAACTTAGGTCTTGTCGCCAGCAGGAGCGCCGCCGCCAGCGCCACCGCGTCCGCCGCGATCATTGCGACCGCCACGGTCACGACGCTCGCCGCCGTCTTCACGGCGCGGACGGCCACCGCCGCCACCTTCTTGCATGTCGGCAGCCTTCTTTTCAGAGGCCATCGGATCATGTTCCATGATCTCGCCCTTGAAGATCCAGACCTTGATCCCGATAATGCCGTAAGCTGTGGTGGCCTTGCCGTACCCGAAATCGATGTCCGCACGCAGCGTATGAAGCGGTACGCGGCCCTCGCGATACCTTTCCTTACGGGCAATTTCAGCGCCACCCAAACGACCGGCCACGTTGATACGAATACCAACCGCGCCCAGACGCAAAGCCGACTGAACCGAACGCTTCATGGCGCGGCGGAACGCGATCCGGCGCTCAAGCTGCTGCGCAATGCTGTCGGCGACGAGCGTTGCATCGATTTCCGGCTAGCGGATTTCGAGAATGTTCAAGTGCACTTCCGACGCCGTCAACCGGGCGAGTTCGCCACGAAGCTTTTCGATGTCGGTGCCCTTCTTTCCGATCAAGATACCCGGACGTCCCGTATAAACGGTAACGCGGCATTTCTTGTGCGGACGTTCGATCACGACCTTGGAGATCGCGGCCGGACGGGCCTGCTTCATGATGTGTGCGCGGATCGCCATGTCTTCATGGAGAAGGCGGCCGTATTCCTGGCGGCCGGCGAACCAGCGTGAATTCCAGGTGCGGTTGATGCCCAGTCGAAGGCCGACCGGATTGACCTTATGACCCATGTTATACGGCCTCCTTAGCGGCAGCAGCCTCTTTCGCGGCAGCGTTTGCTACGGCGCGCTTGCCCGGCTTCTTCTTGGGAACAACAACCTCTTCGACCTGGCGGACGACGATGGTGATCTGCGAGAACGGGCGCATGACCGACGAGGCCTTGCCACGGCCACGAGCATGGAACCGCTTCAAAACCATGTTCTTGCCGACATAGGCTTCGGCGACGACGAGTTCGTCGACATCAAGCCCGTGATTGTTTTCAGCATTCGCAACAGCTGAAATCAGGCACTTGCGCACATGCTCGGCCACCCGCTTGCGCGAGAATTCAAGGTCTGCGACGGCTGCATGAGCCTTCTTACCACGGATCATCTGAGCGACAAGGTTTAGCTTCTGAGGCGAGATGCGGATGTTGGTGGCGATCGCCTTGGCTTCGTTATCAGCCAGCGCTCGGGGGTGTTTTGGCTTGCCCATTATCGTTTCACCGATTTCTTGTCGCCGCCATGGCCCGGGAACGAGCGCGTCGGCGAGAATTCACCGAATTTGTGGCCGATCATGTCTTCCGACACATTGACCGGCACGTGCTTATGACCGTTGTGCACGCCAAACGTCAGTCCGACGAACTGCGGCAGGATCGTGGAGCGGCGGCTCCAGATCTTGATCACTTCGTTACGTCCTGAAGCGCGAACTTTTTCCGCCTTCTTCAGTATGTATCCGTCGATAAACGGACCTTTCCAAACCGAACGTGCCACGTGTCGTCTCCTTAGCGCCTGTAGCTGGCGTATGACCGGCAGATTTGCCGCCATACCCTGTGCTCTTGAATATCCATCCACCCCGAGGGGCAACGGATTACTTCGAGCGGCTGCGAATAATGTACTTGTCTGTCGACTTGTTCTTACGTGTCTTGTAACCCTTGGTCGGCTTGCCCCAGGGCGTAGCCCAGTGCTTGCCACCCTTGGTACGGCCACCGTTGGGATGGTCGACCGGGTTCATTGCAATCGAACGAACCGTCGGGCGATTGCCCTTCAAGCGATTACGGCCGGCTTTACCGATGACCTGGTTGGAAAGGTCGGGGTTCGAAACAGCGCCGATGCTCGCCATGCAGGTCGCTTGGACCTTGCGGGTTTCGCCCGACATCAGCTTCACGACCGCCCAACCGCTGTCGCGACCGACGAGTTGAACGAAAGCGCCGGCCGAACGAGCCATCTGACCGCCACGGCCCGGCTTCAATTCGACGTTGTGGACGATGGTACCGACCGGCATGGACCCGAGCGGCATTGCGTTGCCCGGCTTCACGTCGACCTTCTGGCCCGAAACCACCGTGTCGCCGACAGCGAGGCGCTGCGGAGCCAGGATGTAGGACAGCGTACCATCCGTATATTTGATCAAAGCGATGAACGCCGTACGGTTGGGATCGTATTCCAGCCGTTCGACCGTTGCCGTCATGTCGTGCTTTGTACGGCGGAAATCCACCATTCGATAAGACTGCTTGTGACCGCCGCCGATGTGGCGCGTCGTGATGCGGCCGAAGGCGTTGCGGCCACCCGTCTTGCGCTTGCCCTCGACGAGCATTTTGACCGGCGCGCCCTTGAACAGCATGCTGCGATCGACCATCACGAGGTGACGGATGCCTGGGCTTGTCGGGCGATATGTTTTCAGTGCCATGTTCGTTTCGTCCTGCTACGTAGCCTTGCGGCCCAGAGTGCTTGCAGCCCGTCTTTACAGACCGGTCGTCACATCGATCGAATGCCCTTCGGCCAGCGTCACGATTGCCCGCTTCGTATCGGACAGCAGTGCCGGACGGCCCTTGAACACTTTGATCTTGCCCTTGCGGACAATCGTGTTCACCTTGTCAACCTTGACCTTGAACAGCTGTTCGATAGCCGACTTGATCTCGGTCTTCGTTGCCTTGGGAGCAACATTGAAGACAACCTTGTTGTGCTCAGACAACATCGTCGCTTTTTCCGTGATCACAGGCGACAGAATAACGTCATACGCGGAGATTTTCATTTGGACAGCGCCTCCACATTCTTACTAAAGCGCGCTTCGAGCGCGACAATCGCCGCCTTGGTCAACACCAGCTTCTTGCGGCGGAGAATGTCGTAAACATTGATGCCCTGCACCGGCAGAACGTCGATGTTGGGGATGTTGCGGGCAGCGCGGGCAAACCCATCGTGCAATTCCGCACCATCGATGATCAGCGCATTGGTCCAAGCAAGTTTCGCGAATTGGGCCTTGAGACCAGCGGTCTTGGCTTCAGCGCTGACAGCTGCATCGAGGATGACGAGTTCGCCAGCCTTGACCTTGGCCGAGAGCGCATGACGCAGAGCAAGAGCGCGCACTTTCTTGGGCAGATCAATCGCATGCGAGCGCGGCTTGGGACCGTGTGCCTTACCACCGCCGCGCCACTGGGGAACCGATTTGTCGCCGTGGCGAGCCTGACCGGTGCCCTTCTGCTTGTACATCTTCTTGCCCGTGACGCGCACTTCCGAGCGGTCCTGAGCATGATGCGTACCCGCCATCCGCTTCAGCAGCTGATAGCGGACCATACGCTGGAGGATGTCCTTGCGCGGCTCAAGGCCGAAAATGGCATCCTGTAGATCGATCGTGCCGGCACTGCCGGCGTCGAGCGTTGTAACTTGCGTTTGCATTACGCCTGCTCCTTCGCGGCAGCCACAGCAGCCTTGGGCTTAAACCCGGCAGGCTTTGGCGCATCTTTGTGCAACGGCTTCTTCACCGCGTCGCGCACCATGACCCAGTTACCCTTGGAACCGGGAACCGCGCCACGAACCATGATCAGGCCGCGCGCCACGTCGGTTTTGACAACCACGAGGTTCTGCGTCGTGATCTTGTCGTCACCCATGTGACCGGCCATCTTCTTGCCCTTGAACACCTTACCGGGGTCCTGGCGCTGACCAGTCGAACCATGCGCTCGATGCGTGACGGACACGCCGTGCGTTGCGCGCAGACCCGAGAAGTTCCAGCGCTTCATTGCGCCCTGGAAGCCCTTGCCCTGCGACACGCCGCTGACGTCGACAAGCTGCCCCGTCGCGAAATGATCCGCCGTGATCTCGGCGCCAACCTCGATGAGGTTGTCGGGCGAGACGCGGAATTCGACCACCCGGCGCTTGGGCTCGGACCCGGCAATAACGAAATTCTGGCGCTCGGCTTTTGAAACCCGCGACGGCTTGCGCGTGCCCGCTCCGAGCTGCACGGCGCTATAGCCATGCTTCTCGACCGTGCGCTGCGACAGCACTTGCACCTTTTCCAGCTTCAACACCGTGACGGGGACATGCTCGCCCGCTTCGGTGAAAATGCGGGTCATGCCCAGCTTTAATGCGATAACTCCGGAACGCATTCTAGCATTCCTTCCCTTCTTTTGGGTCGTGGCCAAACCTGTCTAACCAGGACTGCCAGAGGACCCGCCAATACGATAACTTAGAGCTTGATTTCCACGTCCACGCCGGCGGCGAGGTCAAGTTTCATCAAAGCGTCAACGGTCTGCGGTGTGGGATCGACGATGTCGAGCAACCGCTTGTGCGTGCGCATTTCGAAATGCTCACGGCTCTTCTTGTCGATGTGAGGCGAACGGTTGACGCAAAAGCGTTCGATCCGCGTCGGCAAGGGGATTGGACCCCGAACTTCAGCACCAGTACGCTTTGCTGTATTCACGATTTCCCGCGTCGAAGCATCGAGTATTCGATGATCGAATGCCTTAAGCCGGATGCGAATATTTTGGCCGTTCATAGCTCTCATACCCTTAGAAGATGAAGAGCGCACGGTTGCCCGTGCGCCCATTAGTCAGCCCGCTTATTCGGTGATGCTTGCGACGACGCCGGCACCGACCGTGCGGCCGCCTTCACGGATTGCGAAGCGGAGCTTCTCTTCCATGGCGATCGGCGTGATCAGCTCGACATCAACCGTGACGTTGTCGCCCGGCATCACCATTTCCGTGCCTTCAGGAAGAGTGACGACGCCCGTCACATCGGTCGTGCGGAAGTAGAACTGCGGACGATAGTTGTTGAAGAACGGCGTATGACGGCCGCCTTCTTCATTCGTCAAGATGTAGGCTTCCGCCTTGAACTTCTTGTGCGGCTTCACCGAGCCGGGCTTGCAGAGAATCTGCCCGCGCTCAACGCCTTCGCGCTCGATACCGCGCAGCAGTGCACCGATGTTATCGCCAGCCCGGCCTTCGTCGAGCAGCTTGCGGAACATTTCAACGCCCGTCACCGTCGACTTGATGGTGTCGCGGATGCCGACGATTTCAACTTCTTCGCCGACCTTCACGATACCGCGTTCGACGCGGCCGGTGACGACCGTACCACGGCCCGAGATTGAGAACACGTCTTCGATCGGCATCAGGAAGGGCTTGTCGATCGGCCGATCCGGCTGTGGAATGTGCGCGTCAACGGCGTCCATCAAAGCCAGGATCGAGCTGCGGCCGATTTCTGGCTTCACGCCGTCAAGAGCAGCCTTTGCCGAACCCTTGGTGATGGAGATGGTATCGCCGGGGAACTGGTAGGACGACAACAGTTCGCGGACTTCCATTTCGACGAGATCGATCAGATCCTGGTCGTCGACGAGGTCGACCTTGTTCATGTATACGACGAGGGCGGGAACACCGACCTGTCGGGCAAGCAGAATGTGCTCGCGGGTCTGTGGCATCGGGCCGTCGGCAGCCGAGACGACGAGGATCGCGCCATCCATCTGCGCAGCACCCGTGATCATGTTCTTCACATAGTCGGCGTGGCCTGGGCAGTCGACGTGAGCATAGTGGCGGGCCTTGGTCTCATATTCGACGTGCGCCGTCGAAATGGTGATGCCGCGCTCGCGCTCTTCTGGCGCCTTATCGATCATGTCGTAGGCGGTGTAAGTCGCGCCGCCGGTTTCAGCCAAAACCTTGGTGATAGCGGCCGTCAGCGATGTCTTGCCATGGTCAACGTGACCGATGGTGCCGATGTTGCAGTGCGGCTTGTTCCGCTCAAATTTTGCCTTGCCCATTTTGGCTCTCCAGCTTGCGTCGTGTTAAACTCTAGTTGTCATTGTCGGGTCGCCCCGGCCTATATTCTATCGGTCGTGTCACCCGCCCACCCGTATTTGCGTTTTGACCCCCAGCATCGGCCTTACCGCCTTGCTGCTGCCTGTCAATGGCACGCAAATACCTAGGATCGACGGGCTCACGCGTATTTTGCTTTCACCTCGTCAGCCACGTTGCGCGGAACGTCCGCGTAATGGGCAAACTGCATCGTGTAGCTTGCTCGCCCCTGGCTCATCGAGCGCAGTTGGCTGACATAGCCGAACATATTGGCGAGCGGAACAAATGCTCGCACCACCGTGGCGTTACCACGCATCTGCTGGTCCCGGATCTGGCCGCGACGCGAGTTGATGTCGCCGATGACGCCGCCGACGAAATCGCCAGGCGTCACGACTTCAACGTCCATGATCGGCTCGAGCAGCTTGACGCCGCCCTTCTCGCAGGCTTCCTTCATGGCGGCGCGCGTCGCTATTTCGAACGCGATGGCCGACGAGTCGACTTCGTGGAACGCGCCGTCGTAAAGCGTGACCTTCATGTCGACCATGGGGAAGCCGATCAGAACGCCTTGATCCCAGATCTGCTGGACGCCCTTTTCGACGCCCGGAATGTATTCTTTTGGAACCGTGCCGCCGATGACATCGGACTCAAACACGTTGCCCTTGCCGACTTCATTTGGCTCAAGCTTGAGCTTGACGCGGGCGAACTGGCCCGTACCACCGGTTTGCTTCTTGTGGGTATAATCGACCTGCGTCGCACGTCCCAGCGCTTCGCGGTAGGCAACCTGGGGCGCACCGACGTTTGCATCGACGCCGTATGTCCGGCGAAGAATGTCGACCTTGATGTCGAGATGGAGTTCGCCCATCCCCTTGAGGATGGTTTCACCGCTCTCGGGATCGACCGACACGCGGACCGAGGGATCTTCCAGCGCGAGCGTATACAGCGCCGTCGCCATCTTCTCCTGATCGGCTTTGGTCTTGGGTTCGACCTTCATTTCGATGACGGGGTTGGGGAACTCCATCTTCTCGAGAATGACGGCCTTGTTGGGATCCGAAAGCGTTTCGCCAGTACGGGTATCCTTCAGTCCCTGTAGCGCGACGATGTCGCCAGCAAAGGCTTCCTTGATTTCTTTGCGCTCGTCGGCATGCATCAGATACATGCGGCCGGCACGCTCTTTCTTATCGCGCGACGTGTTTGTCAGTGCCATGCCCTGCTCGAGCTTGCCCGAGTAAACGCGGCAGAACGTCAACGAACCAACGTGTTCGAAGCTCATGATCTTGAAAGCAAGCATCGACAGCGGCTCGTCGTCGGACGGCCTGCGCTCGGCGGCTTCGCCCGTTTTGACGTCGATGCCTTTATAGGCTTCGCGATCAAGAGGTGACGGCAGGAACGCGACAACCGCATCGAGCAGCGTCTGCACGCCCTTATTTTTAAAGGCCGAACCGACCAGCATCGGATAGAAGGCGCGCGTAACCGTCGCCTTCCGAATCAGCTTGCGGAGCGTCGCGGCATCGGGCTCCACGCCATCGAGGTAAGCCCCCATGACTTCGTCGTCCATATCGACCGCAGCTTCGATCATGATAGCGCGGAATTCGTTAGCCTTGTCGACGAGATCGGCAGGGATTGGCCCCTTGATCATCTTGGCATCTTTGCCGTCGCCGTCCCAAATCACCGATTCCATTTCGATGAGATCGATGTGGCCTTTGAAATCGTTCTCGGCGCCGATCGGGATCTGGATCGGGATCGCCTTCGCACCAAGCTTTTCCTTGATGTCTTCGTAGCACATGAAGAAGTCTGCGCCGGTCTTGTCCATCTTGTTGGCGAAGATGATACGCGGCACGTTGTACTTGTCGCCCTGACGCCAGACGGTTTCCGTCTGAGGCTCGACGCCTTGGTTGCTGTCGAGCACGCATACCGCGCCGTCGAGCACGCGAAGCGAACGCTCGACTTCAATCGTGAAGTCCACGTGGCCTGGGGTATCGATGATGTTCAGGCGGTTGCGGGTGCCGTCGAGGCCCTTCCAGAAGCACGTCGTCGCCGCCGACGAAATCGTAATTCCGCGCTCGGCTTCCTGCTCCATGAAGTCCATCGTCGCGGCGCCATCGTGCACTTCGCCGATCTTGTAAGACACGCCTGTGTAATACAAAATCCGTTCCGTGGTCGTGGTCTTGCCGGCGTCGATGTGCGCCATGATGCCGAAGTTTCGGTAATTCTGCAGTTCAAATTCGCGAGCCATGATCCGCTCCGGATAAATTCGTTTCTAAGGCGATGAAGTCGCGCTTCTCTCAGCTTACCAGCGGTAATGCGAGAACGCGCGGTTGGCTTCAGCCATCTTGTGAGTGTCTTCGCGCTTCTTCACAGCCGTGCCGCGGTTGTTGGACGCGTCCAATAGTTCGCCCGAGAGCTTGTCGACCATCGTGTTTTCGTTGCGCGAGCGAGCAGCAGCAATGATCCAGCGGATGGCAAGGGCCTGACGGCGTTCGTTGCGGACTTCGACGGGAACCTGATACGTGGCGCCACCGACGCGGCGCGAGCGGACTTCGACGGACGGCATCACATTCTCGAGAGCCGTATGGAACATCTTGATCGGGTCGCCCTTGGCCTTCTGCTCGACCTTTTCGAGCGCGCCGTAAACGATCCGCTCGGCAACCGATTTCTTGCCCTGCTCCATGACAGCGTTCATGAACTTGCTCAAAACCAGATCCCCGAACTTCGGGTCTGGATTGACGACGCGCTTTTCTGCACTGTGACGACGGGACATGGGCGATCTGCCTTTTGACTTCGTAGCTTACGAGGCTTGACTGGTAAGTTCGGCGCAACGGGCGCGCCTGAACCGATTACTTCGGACGCCCGATTATTTAGGACGCTTAGCGCCGTACTTCGAGCGACGCTGACGGCGGGCTGCGACGCCCTGCGTATCGAGCACGCCGCGGATGATATGGTAACGAACGCCCGGCAAATCCTTTACGCGACCGCCGCGGATGAGCACAACGGAGTGCTCCTGCAGATTGTGGCCTTCGCCGGGAATGTAACCGATGACTTCATAGCCATTGGTCAGCCGGATCTTGGCGACCTTACGAAGAGCGGAGTTGGGCTTCTTCGGCGTCGTGGTATAAACGCGGGAGCAAACACCACGCTTCTGGGGGCACGACTCCATGTGACGCGACTTCTCGCGATACACTTTCGGCTGCCTTGGCTTGCGGATCAGCTGTTGAATTGTCGGCATACGCCTCGTCCATCCTGTAAATGCCACACCATTGCCACGCAACAGCGTAGAAGTAGCGCAAGCACCAATACGACCCCGTTGACCGCTCGGGTGAGCAGGCCAACAAGAATATACCAGAGGATCGAGCTTTCCGTTTTCACGGATCGCAGATCTTGGCCCGAAATGTCTTCGTTGGTACGATAGTGTTTAGGTGCCCGCGCATAAAATCGTCTGCGGCGCCCTACGACCTACCATGAAGAGTCAACGGCTGTATGGCACATGCATTCCAAAGGGTCAACGCGCACAACGCACTTGCGGCAAACTTTTTTGGAACGCCTTGGAATTGCACTCTTTTATCAATTGATTTGGCGCCGCAAAATCGAGAACGAGCAGGCAGGTTCCGCCGATCCACACGCCGGTTGCGTACGAGTCATAACCCCACACAAGCGGACAGGCAACGCCCCAGCCACACAAGTCGTCAACATCATCCCTATCGGACCTCAACAAAAAAGCCGCCGCGACTAATCGCGACGGCTTCCACTTCGGCTTTCTCGATAACCCCCGATTACTCGGCGGCTTCCTCGGTTGGACGGCGGCGTCGGCGTGGCGCTCCTTCGCCGGGGGCTGACAGCGAACGCTCCGCACCCTTGGCGTTTTCCTTGGCGATGAGTTCGTCGCGCTTGGCGGCGATCTTGCGGATGCGGCGCAGCATTCCCCCAGTTCCAGCCGGGATGAGACGGCCGACGATGACGTTTTCCTTGAGCCCTTCAAGCGTATCCGCTTTGCCGTTGACGGCAGCTTCGGTGAGCACGCGTGTGGTTTCCTGGAACGACGCCGCCGAGATGAACGAACGCGTCTGTAGCGACGCCTTCGTGATCCCCAGCAGAACCGGGCTGCACGACGCCGGACGCTTGCCAGCCTTTTCGTACTCGAGGTTCTTTTCGTCGTATTCGGTACGATCAAGCTGTTCACCCTTGATCATATCGGTCTCGCCCGAGTCGATGACCTCCACCTTCTGCAGCATCTGGCGAACGATCACCTCGATGTGCTTGTCGTTGATGGTCACGCCTTGCAGACGATAGACGTCCTGGATCTCATTGATGAGATAGTTCGCGAGCTCCTCGACGCCCTTGATGGCCAAGATGTCGTGCGGCGCGGGATGGCCGTCGTAGACGAAGTCGCCCCGCTCGATGTGGTCGCCATGCTGGACCGCAAGGCTCTTGCCGCGCGGGATCAGGTATTCGACCGGCTCTTCGCTCTCGTCATCGGGCTTGATGGAGATGCGCTGCTTGTTCTTGTAGTCCTTGCCGAACTCGACCGTTCCCGACCGTTCCGAGATGATCGCGTGATCCTTGGGACGGCGCGCTTCGAACAGTTCGGCAACACGCGGCAGACCGCCCGTGATGTCGCCCGACTTAGCCGACGCCAACGGAATACGTGCGAGCACGTCGCCAGCCTTGACCTTCGCACCCGGTTCGACCGACAGGATCGAGTCGACCGCGAGCAGGTAACGGGCGTCGCCGCCGCGCTGGACTTTGATCGGCTTGCCCTTTTCGTCCTTGATGACGACAGCAGGCTTGAGTTCCGACCCGCGCGGAGTCGAACGCCAGTCCACGATTACGCGATTGGTGGTGCCCTTCATTTCGTCCGTCAACTCGCGAACCGAGATGCCGTCCGTCAAATCTTCGAACCCGACCGTGCCGTTGACTTCCGTCAGAATAGGACGGGTATACGGATCCCACTGTGCGATACGCATGCCGCGCTTCACGGTGTCGCCATCGTCGACCATGACCTTGGCGCCGTACGCGATCTTGTGCGTGGCGAGGTCCTTACCGGCCTGGTCTGCAATCGTGATGCTCATCGACCGGCCCATGGCGATCAGCTGGCCTTTGCCATCCTTCACCATCATGCGGTTCTTGATCTTCACGACGCCGTTGAAGTTGCTTTCGATGACCGAAGCGTCGGTTACCGATGCAGCGCCGCCGATGTGGAACGTACGCATTGTGAGCTGCGTGCCCGGGTCACCGATCGACTGAGCAGCGATG
>JANOVN010000230.1:0-15662 GCA_031417455.1 Hyphomicrobiaceae bacterium
GCGGTACCGAGCTCTTGCGGAACCTACGAAAAAGTTCGCTTATCCCCATCATCATGCTGACCGCCCAAGGACATGAAACGGATCGCATTCTTGGTCTTGAATTGGGAGCCGACGACTATTTGGCTAAACCGTTCAATCCCCGAGAATTGCTGGCCCGCATCAGATCTGTATTGCGACGGACCACCGCATCTGTTGCGGGAGGGGAAACCGGCAGCGGCCGGTACTTTAATTTCGACAGCTGGAGGATCGACACCCTGCGCCGGGAATTGACCAACGCCGAGGGTGTCACCATCGAACTCAGCACATCCGAGTACGACTTGCTCCAAGCATTCGTCAATGCGCCTCAGCGGGTGCTGACTCGCGACCAGCTGCTGGACGCCGCCCGGAATAGAATAGCGACCGGGTTTGACCGGAGCATCGACGTGCAAGTGAGCCGGCTAAGGCGCAAAATCGACGATGGGAATGACGTGGCCGACGAGGCGGCATCCAAAATCAAAACAATTCGTGGGCAAGGGTATATGTTCATGCCGCAAGTCAACAAAGAGTGAAGCGCCTTCTCAACAGCATGGCCGGGCGCATGATGCTGGTGCTGGTGCTGGGCCTTGGGGTGTTTCACGTTGCGAGCCTGCTGACCTATACGGTCAGCCTCAACAACGAGTTGTCAGCTCAAGACAATGTCAGGCTCGCCGAGCGCCTGATCGCCATCCAAAACGCGTTGACAGCAGCCCCCACCAGTGAACGCGAAGCGCTTGCACATCAGATGTCGGGTGGACCGGTGGACGCCCACTGGGGCCAGCGGGCGCTGGCTGTCGAATCGCAAACCGATCCATCATCCAGTGCTCCGCTCAAGAACCGTATGACGTCGCTGGCGCCAGAACTCACGCGCGAAACGGTGCTCGTTGGGACAAGCCCACCATTGCCCAACGGTCAGCCTGACCCGCACCTGACAATGGTGTCCGTCGGTCTGGGCGATGGTACGTGGGCGAATGTCGCAGTCGTGACCAGTGGCCATCGTCACGGTTCGACAACGAGCATCGCGTTGGCAACGACCTTGATGGCCATCGGCGTCGTCGTGGCGACTTGGCTGTTGGTGCGCTGGAGCACGCGGCCACTCAGAGCGCTGGCAGATGCGGCTCAGCAGTTTTCTGGCTCTGCACTATCGCCACCCATGAGCGAAACCGGCCCAATCGAGGTTCGCGAAGCGGCTGCCGCCTTCAATGGGATGCAGCGGCGCATTCGTTCTCTTGTCCAGGATCGCGCATTGAGCCTTGCTGCCATTTCGCACGATCTCAAGACACCACTGACAAGGGTCCGCTTTCGGATTGACGATCTAACCGATGAAGGATTGAAACAGTCGATTGCTGACGACATCGACGAAATGGAGGAGATGATCAACGCAACCATCGCATTCTTACGCGGCGAGGCTTCACCTGAAGAACCCCGATCACTCCAATTGCGCGCTGTTGTCGAAAACATCTGCTTTGACCATTTGGATCGCGGTCACGCGGTTACATTCTCTGGGACAGGCCGGGGCATTGTGCGCGGCCAATCCTCGGACCTGAAGCGGGCATTTTCGAATCTCATTCAAAACGCGCTCAAATACGGCGATATCGCGCGCGTCTCTATTACGGATCATGTTGACAGTGTGGTTGTTGCAATCGAGGACGCCGGGCCGGGCATTCCGGCCGAGCAATTAACTGAAGTGTTCACGCCATTCTATCGCGTCGATCAATCCAGAGGTCGTGAAACCGGGGGCGTTGGTCTCGGCCTAACTGTTGCGCAGCGGGTGGTGACAGCTCACGAGGGCAAAATTGAACTGACCAACTTATCTCCTCGCGGTCTGCGGGTCCTTGTGACACTGCCGCTTGCTCCAAAAATAGTCGGTCGCGGGCAGTAACTTAGGGCTGACTCTCATTCATCTGATATTGCTGAATGCTGAATAACTCGTATTCTGTTTGCTTGCGAACGACTGTCCCTTGATGATGCCGTAAATTGCCGGAATGACGATAAGCGTGAGGAGAGTGGACGAAACCATCCCGCCGATCATGGGAACGGCGATGCGCTGCATGACTTCGGAACCAGTGCCGGTGCTCCACAAGATCGGCAGCAGGCCTGCCATGATCGCAACGACGGTCATCATCTTGGGGCGAACGCGTTCAACAGCACCAAACATAATCGCGCGGTCAAGGTCGGTTCGGTTGAATGCCCGGCCGTCACGCTTTGCCGCAGCCTTTGCCTCGATGAGGGCGTGATCGAGATAGATCAACATGATCACACCGGTCTCAGCAGCGACGCCCGCGAGTGCGATGAACCCGACTGCGACGGCCACGCTCATATTGAAGCCCAATGCCCACATCAACCACAATCCGCCGACGAGCGAAAACGGTAGTGAGAGCATCACGATCAGCGTCTCCGTGAGGCGCTTGAAGTTCAAGTAGAGCAGCAAGAAGATGATCATCAGCGTGAGTGGCACAACGAGCTTGAGGCGGGCTTCTGCACGCTCGAGGTATTCATATTGCCCGCTCCAGACGAGATAGGTGCCCACCGGCAACTTAACCTTTTCGGCCACAACGCGTTTGGCATCTGCAACGTACCCGCCCAGATCCCGGTCGCGAATATCGACGAAGATATACGTTGCGAGCTTGGCGTTTTCAGTGCGGATGCTGGTGGCACCCTGGGTCAACTTAATGTCTGCAACTTCGCCCAACGGCACCGTGCCCCCGCCTGGCAATGATACCAGCACATCCTTTGCAATCGCCTGAGGGTCTGATCTCAAGTCGCGCGGATATCGGATGGCGACCGAATAGCGCTCACGACCCTCGACGGTGGTTGTGATCGTTTCGGCTCCGAGCGCCATGGCCACGACGTCTTGAGCATCTGATACCATCAACCCGTAACGCGCCAACCGATCGCGGTTGGGGATGATCTCCAGGTAATAACCGCCGACGACGCGTTCGGCGTAGGCGCTTGACGTTCCCGCCACGGTCTTGATCGCGGTCTCGACCTCGCGAGCAACCTTTTCCATAGCGGTCAGATCAGTGCCGATGACCTTGATACCGACAGGGGTGCGGATGCCGGTCGACAGCATGTCGATGCGGGCCTTGATTGGCTGCGTCCAGGCGTTTGAGACGCCGGGAAACTGGAGTGATTTATCCATTTCCTTAGTGAGGCTGTCGATTGTTATGCCTGGTCGCCACTGTTCCTTGGGCTTCAAGTTGATCACCGTCTCGAACATTTCAGTCGGTGCAGGGTCAGTGGCCGTCAAAGCACGACCAGCTTTTCCGTATACGGACGCCACCTCTGGAAACGATCGGATGATCCGATCCTGCGTCTGGAGCAGTTCGGCAGATTTGGTGACCGACAATCCAGGCAGCGTCGTCGGCATATACATGATCGTGCCTTCGTTGAGACTGGGCATGAATTCGCTTCCCAGCTGGGTCGCAGGCCAAGCGGAAACGGCAAGAACGACGACGGCGGCGCCGATGGTCAGGCCCTTAGCGCGAAGCACGACCGTGATCACTGGTCGATAGATTGCGATCAACGCGCGGTTGAGCGGATTCTTGTGTTCAGGGATGATCTTGCCCCGCACGAACACGACCATCAGCGCGGGCACCAATGTTACCGACAAAATCGCTGCGGCTGCCATTGCAAAAGTTTTGGTGGCGGCCAACGGGCCGAACAGGCGACCCTCTTGTGATTCGAGCGCAAAAATCGGCAAAAACGACACGGTGATAATGAGGAGCGAGAAAAACAGCGCGGGACCAACTTCGGTGGCAGCCTCGATGATGATCTCCAGGCGAGGTTTATCGGGCGGCGCACGTTCCAGATGTTTGTGAGCATTTTCAATCATCACGATCGCCGCATCGATCATAGCCCCGATCGCGATCGCGATACCGCCCAAGCTCATTATGTTAGAGCCAATGCCAAGCGCTTTCATGGCAATAAACGCCATTAAAATGCCGACCGGCAACATTATGATTGCAACCAGCGCGCTTCTGACATGGAGCAGGAAAACGATACACACGAGTGCAACGATGAGGCTCTCTTCGATTAGGGTTGTCTTGAGTGTGGCGATGGCCCGATTGATCAATTCGGAACGGTCGTACACTGGCACGATCTGTGTGCCCTCTGGCAGTGACGGCGCGATCTCGGCTAGTCGCGCCTTCACGTTGTCGATGACGGTTAGAGCGTTGGCACCCGAGCGTTGCAACGCGATGCCGCTCGCCACTTCGCCTTCGCCATTCAGTTCGGTCACGCCGCGCCGTTCATCGCCGCCAAGTTCAATCCGCGCCACGTCCTTTAATAGAACGGCTGTGCCACTATCTGCCTTCACCACAATTCGTTCAAGATCCGGGATGCCCTTCAGATACCCGCGCCCGCGCACCATAAATTCGTGCTCGCTGAGTTCGAGCGTCCGCCCGCCGACATCCATGTTGCTGCCACGGATGACATCGCGGATTTTGGCGAGCGGTATGCCGAGCGCCCGCAGGCGGCCAGGATCGATCACGACGTTGTATTGCTTGACGAACCCGCCGACGCTGGCAACTTCGGCGACGCCTTCGGCCTTCGACAGCCCGAAGCGGATTTCCCAGTCCTGCAGCGACCGCAGACTGGCCAGAGACTTGTCCTTGCCGAGCACGGCATATTGATAGACCCAGCCGACGCCGCTGGCATCCGGTCCCAGTGTGGGCGTGACGCCGGCAGGCAGCCGCTTACCGGCCGCGCTGAGGTATTCGAGCACGCGCGAACGCGCCCAGTAGATGTCGACGCCGTCTTCAAAAATCACATAGACAAACGACACACCGAAAAACGAGAACCCGCGAACGACCTTGGATCTGGGAACCGTCAGCATTGCCGTGGTCAATGGATAGGTCACTTGATCTTCGATGACTTGAGGGGCCAAGCCCGGCACCTCCGTGTATACGATCACCTGCGTATCGGAGAGATCGGGGATGGCATCGAGTGGCAGAGTGCGCAACGCGTATACGCCTGCCACCACCGCGATCACCGTAGTGATGAACACCAGCATGAGGTTGCGGGCAGACCAGCCGATGAGCTGCGCAATCATGGCTTGCCGTCCCTGGTTGAAGGCGATGTGAAGCCTTTAAGGGCTGCCTGCAGGTTGCTCTCGGAATCGATCAGGAAAAGCCCATTGGTGACCACGCGATCTCCTTCGGAAAGGCCCGACATGACCTCGATCATCCCGTCACCTGTGCGGCCTGCCTTCACGTCGCGCGGCTCATAACGCCCCTCGCCCAGGCTAAGCAGCACGACTTGCCGGTGCCCACTGTCGATCAGGGCGCTCGTCGGCACGACGAGTACGGGCTCGCCATCGCCCGTCATGATTTCGACGTCGGTGTACATGTCCGGCAACAGCTTCAGGTCGGGATTTGGCAACTCGATCCGCACCCGCGCCGTACGTGTCTCTTTTATCAGGTGCGGCAGGATCAGCGCGACTTCGCCCGAGAATGTTTGACCTGGATAGGCGCGCGTTGAAACGCGGACCTTCTGGCCCTTCCGGAGCGCAGTAATGTCGCCTTCCGGCACATCCGCATTGACCCACATGACGGAATGGTCCGCGATACGGAACGCGACATCCCCTGCCTTAAATGCCTGACCGGGTACCACATTGCGTTCAATGAGAATGCCGTCGCTTGACGCGCGCACGGTCAGCGTATCTGGCACGCGGCGCTCGCGTTTGATCTGCTCGATATAATCATCTGGGACGCCCAGATTGCGCAGCCGACGGGACGCACCGATTACCGTCCCGCTTTCGCCCTTGAAAGTGCGCAGGTTGAACGTCTCTTCGCTCTTCCAACCAGGTGCCTGCTCGATGATGAGGCGCGAGCCCTGGTTCAGTAACTCCTGGCCAAACACGGTGGCAAGCGGATCGCCTTTTTTGATGTGTTGACCGGTCGTCACCATCTCCATGCGTTCAACAAACCCATCGAAACGCGGAGCGATCACGGAAATCCGCCGCTCGTCGTACTGCACGACGCCAGGGGCCTTGATCGTGCGGGTGGACGCAAGGCGGCCAACGATCGTCGTTTCGACACCGGCGCGCTGTACCTTACCGGGGGAGACCTTGATTGTGTTGCCGTCTTCTGTTTCTCCTTCGAACACCGGGATATAGTCCATTCCCATGGAATCTTTCTTAGGGCTAAGCGACGTGTCAGGTAGCCCCATTGGATTTCGATAGAATTTGATCTTGGTGCCGGGGCCGTTGGCAGACCCGGCACTAACTATGGGCTTGTCAAAGCTGACATCTTCACTCGCTCGCACCCCCACAAAGGGCCGACCGTCCGGTGTCGATTTGGGCACGTCTGAGTAGACCGGACGTCCATCGGGATCGCGGTAATAGACCACCGTTCCACTTGGCGCGGGCCTCGCCCCTGTCCCGACGATTGCCGGGGTCGGCGTGGCAAAACCTGGCAAGTGCAGTCGGCCAGTTTGCCCAGCCCACACTCCCGCAATTGCCGCGACCCAAAAGATCGCGGCGGCTTTTAAAGCCAGCTGTGTCTGTTTCATTTGATGGCCTTGACGATCAACCGGCTCTCGACTGTCCCGACCTCGCCTTGCACCTTAGCCCCAAGCGTTAGCGCCCACTGGCCAACCATCGTCAGTTCAGTTTTAAAGCGGTAGATGCCGGGCTCGCTGCCTGGCAGCAGGTCGAGCGGCGCGGTCATAGTTTCCATCTGATCGGGCCCCATGTCGATGCGCTTGGCAAAGATTACTGCGTCGGGGATGGCTTTGCCGGTCGATTTCTGAATGAGCTTCACGGCCACGACCGCTTGCCCTTCTTTAAGTTCTCGTTCGATCAGCTGAAATTCGTAATCTTTGATGTCAGCAAATGCCGGGAGTGAATGGCCGATAGTCAGCGCTGCGCCAAGCGTCAGCGCGCGGAAGAATGGGCGTGTCATGATGTAAGCTCCAAGATGTCTGAACGTGGCGCGGGCCACAATGACCGACGGCCACAATGATCGACGCCAGATTGGCCGCAGTTGAGCTGCAGCCGTCATCGCGCAAGTGGGCGTGGTTCAGAGGCTTGGAGGTCGGAGCAAGGGCGCGATAAGTGTTCCAGGCAACACCAGAGTTGTTACCGGCCACGTCGTTGCTAATTCAAGTAGAGCTGGCATTAAGGTAGTCTGTGCCACTCCCGTAACCTTCTGCAAGCATTTAGCCATGCACACGGCGAGGTCAGGACATGCTGTCTTCGGGCATGTTGGGCAATGATTAACCGTCTTGTGACACGGCACGGCTGCGTTCTCGGCACCGGCGGGCCCGGCATGCGACTGATGGGCCGGTGCTGACTTGTACGCCATCGCAGATGGGACTACGGCGGTTGCCGACACCAACACCCCCAACATCGCTAAGACGCCGAGGGCTGCAATCCAATATGGGCACCGTGCTCTGACCATTATGGTGGTTTATCATGCTACGGAGCCCGCAGCAAGGCGCAGACGCAGGTCTGAGGGTGTCAAAATTTGATCGCGGACGTGTGGATCAGTTTTTGCGGTCGTTGAAGAAATCATAGATTTTCTGGGCGATCTCGGCGGAAATGCCGGTGACGCCTTTGAGATCCTCGATGCCTGCCCGGGAGACGGCTTTGGCCGAGCCGAAGTGGCCAAGTAGCGCGCGTTTACGGGTTGGGCCGATGCCGCCGATTTCGTCCAGCGGGTTGATGCCGAGCGCCTTGGCGCGTTTAGCGCGGTGGGTGAGAATCGCAAAGCGGTGGGCCTCGTCGCGCAGGCGCTGGACGAAGTACAGCACCGGATCGCGCGGCTCCAGCATGAGGGACGCAGCCCGGCCTGGAATGTGGAAATGTTCGCGGCCAGCGTCGCGGTCTGGGCCCTTGGCGACGCCGACGAGGGCGATATCGGTAATGCCCAATTCGGCGAAGACGTCGCGGGCGACCGAAAGCTGGCCGAGGCCGCCGTCGACGAGGACGAGGTCGGGGCGGCCGGGGAATTCGGCGGGATCTGAGAGGGTGGGCTGGTCGTCGTCGTCTTCGGCGGTGGTGTCGCGACCAAGCATCAGGCCACCGGACGCGGTGACGGAGACGGCGACAGGGCTTGGTGCCACGTCGTCTGCGAGTGAGGCGACTTCGGGTTCGCCTTGTAGCCGCCCCTCACCCTCACCCTCGCCCTCTCCCCGTAAAGGACGGGGAGAGGGAATCAATCGCTTGAAGCGACGGGTGAGGACTTCGCGCATCATGGCGTAGTCGTCGCCGGGGGTGGTCTGGTCCCATTTGATGTTGAACTTGCGGTACTGGTTTTTGACGAAGCCTTCGGGACCGGCAACGATCATCGCGCCGACGGCGTTGGTGCCCATGATGTGGCTGTTGTCGTAAACTTCGACGCGGCGGGGCGTGCGGGGCAGTCCGAAACGCTCGGCGACGCCTTCGAGCAGGCGGGCTTGCGAGGAGGTTTCGGCGAGTTTGCGGCCCAGAGCTTCACGCGCGTTGGTCAAGGCATGGGCGACGAGACCGGTCTTGGTGCCGCGTTCGGGGACGCGAATTTCGACTTTGCGGTCGGCTTTGGTGGACAGCGCCTCGGCCAGGACGGCTTGGCTTGGGACTTCGTGGGAGAGCAGGATCAAGCGCGGGACAGGCTTGTCGTCGTAGAACTGGGCGATGAAGCTATCGAGGACGTCCTCGACGGCAATCGAGCGATCGGCTTTGGGATAGTAGGCGCGGTTGCCCCAGTTCTGACCCGTCCTGAAGAAGAAGACCTGCACGCAGGTCTGGCCGCCATCCTGGAAGGCTGCGAACACGTCGGCCTCCTGAACGCCTTCAGGGTTGATGGATTGGTCGGCGGTGACGTGGGCGAGCGCCCATAGCCGGTTGCGGTACATGGCAGCGCGTTCGAATTCGAGCTTATCGGCGGCGTCCGTCATCATGATTTTATACATGTCGCGGACGTTCTGGCTTTCGCCGCGCAGGAAGCGGACGGCCTCGTCTACGAGTTTTGCGTACTCATCGGGCGCGATCTCGTTGGTGCACGGGGCCGAGCAGCGTTTGATCTGGTGCAGCATGCAGGGGCGCGTCACGGTCTCGAAGACGCTGTCGGTACACGAGCGCAGGAGGAACGCGCGCTGGAGCACATTGATCGTGCGGTTGACGGCGCCAGCGGACGCAAACGGGCCGAAATAGTCGCCCTTATTGGTGCGGGCGCCGCGATGTTTGGTCAACTGGGGGGCGCGGTGGTCGCGGGTGATCAGGATGTAGGGAAAGGATTTGTCGTCGCGTAACAGCACGTTGTAGCGCGGACGGAAGCGCTTGATGAGATTGGCTTCGAGGAGAAGCGCTTCGGCTTCGGTCGCGACGGTGACGAATTCCATGCTCGCGGTCGAAGCGATCATGCGGGCGATGCGATTGGTATGAGGGCCAGTACGGACATAGCTGCCGACGCGGGCTTTGAGGGAGCGGGCCTTGCCGACGTAGATCACATCGCCCGAAAGGTCGATCATGCGGTAGACGCCGGGGGACGTGGACAGGTGCTTGAGGTAGCCGGAGATGACCGCAGCACCGGTGGGGCGCTCGGGAGCTGGTGGGGCGGGGTCTGGCTTGGGCGCGTCGCCGGTCATATGTTACGTCTTGGGACGTGTCGGGCTGTGAGGTCAAGGGCGCTTTGCGCGAGGGCTGCCGCCATCATCGGCTCGGGGGAAGTTTCCCCCGATGCCCCTCCATTTTTGCGACGAAGTGGTTCGTCTTATTTGTTCGCGCCGAGTGGTTTGACGCCTTCGGTGAAGGCGGAGCAGACCGAGGACGTGCTGTCGGGCGAAAGCATGAAGCGCGTTTCGCCCGGCTTGAAGGATTGTTCGCAGGCCTGCATCGCACGATAGAAGCGGGCGAATTCGGGGTCGCGACCATAGGCTTCGGCGAAGATGCGGTTACGCTCGCCCTCGCCTTCGCCGCGTAGGATGTCCGACGCTTTGGTGGCTTCGGCGCGAATGATCGTGACTTCGCGATCAGCATTCGCCGTAACACGGTTTTTCTCGGCGTCGCCTTGCGCGCGCAGTTCGGTTGCCACACGCTCGCGGTCGGCCGTCATGCGCAGGAAGACGCTTTTCGAGATCGTCGGGTGTAAGTTAGCGCGCTTCAAGCGGACGTCGACGACTTCGACGCCGTAGTCCTTGCCTTCTGTGTTCACGGTCGCTGCGATCTGCTTCATCAAGCTTTCGCGCTTGTCTTTGACGACTTCGGAGAGGCGCGCGGTGTTGACCACGTTGCGGATCGTCGATTCAACGACCGGCCCCATGACCTTGATGATGTTGGCTTGCGTGCGGACGTTTTGATAAAATTTCAACGGATCTGTGATGCGATAGCGGGTGTAAGCGTCGATCAAGAGCCGCTGCTGGTCGTTGGTCGTCACTTCGAGTTCGGTGGTGTCGAGATCGAGGATGCGCTTGTCGAAGTAATCCACCGTGTCGAGGACGGGAGCTTTCCACTTCAAGCCAGGCTGCTGGATCACGGTCTTGGGCTCACCGAAACGCAGCACGATGGCCTGCTGGTTTTGGTGGACGATGAAGGCCGACGAATACAGAGCACCGGCTGCAAGGCCGAGCAGGATCAGAAGAAATCCGAGAAATGTCCGCATATCAATGTGCTCCCTCGGGCTTCTTCTTCGTCAGTTCGCCAAGCGGGAGATAGGGCACGACGCCCTGGCCGCTCTTGGAATCGATGATGATCTTGTCGGATCCTCCCAGCACACGCTCCATGGTTTCTAGATAGAGGCGCTGGCGGGTGACGTCGGGAGACTTCTTGTATTCCTCGTAGACCTTCAGGAAGCGTGCGGCCTGACCTGTTGCTTCGGCGATGGTCTGGTCGCGGTAGCCTTGCGCGTTTGCCTTGATACGGTCGGCGTCACCCTTGGCGACCGGGATGACCTGCTCGGCATATTTCTGGGCTTCCTTGATCTTGGTTTCCCGATCCTGTGCTGCGGCCTGGACCTCGCGGAAGGCAGTGATGACTTCCTGTGGCGGGTCGACTTCCTTCAATTGGACTTGGTCGATCTTGATGCCGGCGCCATAGCCGTCGAGGATTTCCTGCATCCGCTTTTGAACGGACTTCTGGACATCGGTACGGGCTTCGGTGAGCAGGGCGAGCAGCGGGGTCTGGCCGACGACTTCGCGCATGACGCTTTCGCCGACTTCGCGAACGGTCGCTTCCTGGCTTGCGATATTAAACAGGTACTTCTGGACCTGATCGAGTTTGATGCGCCAGAAGACGGCGAAGCGGACGTCGATAATGTTTTCATCGCCGGTCAACATCATCGTGCTGTCGCCGCGGTTCGACGAGCCGGTCGTCGTACGGGTGCCGATGTCCATGATGCGCTGGTCGGTGACTTTGAGGACCTTCACTTCATCGATGGGGGGCGGCATGCGGAAATGCAGGCCGGCCGGTTCCTGGCGCTGGAATTCGCCAAAACGCATCACGACACCGAATTCGTCGGCGTTGACGCGGAAGAAGAACAGATTCCACGCAATCAGGGCGCAACCGAAGGCTGCCGCGAGCAGGAGAATGGGGCCGGGCAAGCCGCCGCCGTCCATGACCTGTTTCATCTTATCCTGGCTGCGCTTCAGCATGTCTTCGAGGTCGGGGGGCTGGCCGCCGCCGCCTTGGCCCCAGGGACCGCCGCCACCGCCACCACCACCGCCGCCGCTGCCGCCACTCTTCCAGCCGCCGCCGCCGCCACCAGATCCGCCTTGATTGTTCCAGGGCATGCCGTTCAAAACCTCTTTGCTGGGAGTGTCTTCGAAGTCCGCGAGTGCGGCTTTGCTGTTGTCTGGTGTCCGTATAGGGCAGCGCCTGCCGACACGCAAACGACGGTTGAGAAATTGGTATAGGAGGGCGGGGTTTCAAGGCACTTTGCTTTTAAAAAGCCCGGCCTGAAGGACGCCGGACCTTTTGAGACCGGCGCTCGCGCCAGCGCCGCTTTGGCGCTTCGGTCAGCAAGCGCTGGCCGCTAAAGCCTTTCCGACTTAGGTTGAATCAAGACCAACCAACACATTGCTTCCCCGGACGGCTCTGCACTTGCCGATCCGGGGCCTTTGCCAATCGGAGCGGGGTAAAGGTCCCGGATCTGCGTGCGCAACGGCGCACTTGTCCGGGAGATCAGTGGGGGGTGTTTCAATTTGAACCGGAAGGACTCTAAGGAGCAACTGCTAAATCCGGTCGAGGGTGATGAGGGTTGCGGGGTAGTCGTCTTTGGGGCCTTGAGGGATGGGCTCGCGGGCGGTTTCGCGCCAAGTTTTGCGGTCGAAATCGGGGAAGCGGGTGTCGCCGTCGACGTCGGCATGGACTTCCGTCCAGTAGATGCGGTCGGCTATTGGCAGGATTTGGCGGTAGATGTCCGCGCCGCCGATGATTGCGATTTCTTCGACGCCACGTGTTTGCGCGTGCTCGCGGGCGCGGGCGATGGCGGCATCTAGCGTTGCAAGGATTTCGGCACCTTGCGCCTTGAAGGACGTATCGCGGGAGACGACGAGGTTATCGCGGCCATCGAGGGGTTTGCCGAGGGAGGAGAAGGTGCGGCGACCCATGATAAGGGGTTTGCCCATGGTCAAACGGCGGAACGTCTTCAGGTCGGACGACAGACGCCAGGGAAGGCCGCCATCTTTGCCGATCACGCCGTTGCGGGCCACGGCGACGACGAGGGTGGTTTTTGCTTGCCTATGAATGGGTTAAGCCTTTGGTTTACATCCAGAGATCGGCACCATGGCGACCTGATTGTCGGCATTATACTTATTCATCGCACCGCTGATAGCATCGACGCCGAGGCCGACAACGCCGCCAGCGATGAGGTTGCCAGCCGCCATGGACTCGGTGTTCGACGCGATGACGGTGCCGCCATCCTGGAAGCATTCCTTCTTGCAAAGAACAGTGATGCTTTCCTGGCTTTTATCGAGCGTGATCGTGGCGGGGGTGGTCACTACTTTGGTGCCGATGGCGGACGAGTTAAGCGTGCATTGCGCGCCGACCGCGCCCGGCGTGTTCACGGCAATGGCCTGGGTGGTGCCTTTGGTGATGGTGGCGCATCCCGTGGCGGCAACTGCGATGGCGGCGGCGAGGCTGACGGTAGAAGTACGACGCATGGAAATCCCCCAAATGCACGCAAATTGTGCGTTCTCGGAGAGTTTGTAGGGCGCTGCACAGCTCGTTGTCTAGGGCGCGAAAGTGACACCACACCAACTATACAGCTACCGGCGCTTTGATGTGGGGATAAGGGTCGTAGCCGGTGAGGGTGAAGTCATCGAAGCGGAAGGCGAAGATGTCTTTGACGGCGGAATTGATCGTCAATTGAGGCAGGGGTCGGGGGGCGCGAGTGAGTTGCAGATCCGCCTGCTCCAGGTGGTTGGAGTAAAGATGGGCGTCGCCGAAGGTATGAACGAACTCGCCGGGTTTGAGGCCGGTGACTTGGGCAATCATGAGGGTCAACAGCGCGTAGCTCGCAATGTTGAACGGTACACCGAGGAAAATGTCGGCGGAGCGCTGGTAGAGTTGGCAGGAGAGCTTGCCGTCGGCGACGTAGAACTGGAACAGGCAATGGCAGGGGGCCAGTGCCATGTCAGGTATGTCGGCGGGGTTCCAGGCCGACACGATCAGGCGGCGGCTGTCGGGGTTTGATTTAATGTCGCGTATCAGCTCTGAGATCTGATCGACCGTGCGGCCATCGGGGCAAGCCCAACTGCGCCATTGCTTGCCGTAAACGGGGCCGAGGCTGCCGTCGGGCCGCGCCCATTCATCCCAGATGCCGACGCCATGCTGCTTGAGGTAGGCGATGTTGGTGTCGCCGGCGAGAAACCAGATCAATTCGTGAACGATGGACTTAAGGTGAAGTTTTTTCGTCGTCACCAGCGGAAAGCCGTGCGCCAAATCGAATCGCATTTGATAACCAAAAACCGATAGCGTGCCGGTGCCGGTGCGGTCGGTCTTGCTGGTGCCATTAACGCGCACGTGGCGCATGAGATCGAGATATTGCTGCATAGGGTGACCTTAATTCGATTCCGGATGGGTGCCACCGTTATTGCTGTTTGGCGGCTGCCTGTGGATGGTTTAGAGCGCTCAACGCAAGCATCTGGAGTCGTTGATAAATGGGTCCTCGGGACACGCCCGAGGATGACATGGGAGGGGGCAGTACCCGATCACCAGTGCGTACACGGGCGCTGCCACAATCGTTATCGCGGGTTCATGTTCTTGCCATGTACTCGCTGCGAAGTTGCCCCGCGCCGAACCGAATCTCCAGGCTGTTTAGATCTCGTTAGGCGATTCTGCATGAGAAGAGTTCACGCGGTTCGCACTTGACCTGCAGCGGTCTAAGGAGATGATGATGTTTATGAGTGTTATCGACAATAATCTCACTTGCGCGCGCTACGGCGAACTTGCAGGCGCTCGCGTCATGATCTCCGGGCTGTCGCCCGAGCACGGCGTCGATATCGCGCGCGCGTTCGCCGATCATAAGGCACGTCTTGTGTTGCAGTCGGCGTCGGCGCTTGAGCCGGAAACGACCGCGATTATTGCGATGCTTGCTGAAACCGCTCATGAAATCAAACTGTTCGACGAACCGCTCGACACGATGGCGGCGGCGCAACGCTTTGCGCAGAACGGCACGCAGTCGTTTGGCAGCGTCGATGCCGTGATCAACGTCATTCCCGTGCGGGCGCGCGACCTGGCTGGGCTGACCAGCATGGAAGACATCGAGACTTTCGTGGCAGAAAAGCTCAAAGCCGCAGCCGTTATTACGCAGATTGCGGCCAATCGGATGCGCTTGATGCTGAGCGAAGGGTTGATTTTGAATATCGTGGTCGTCGCCGAGCCTTTGGGGCGCAGTGGCGCGTTGATTGCTGGAATTTTGCGGTCGGCGCTGGCCACCATGACGCGCCGGGAAGCGGTAGCGTGGGCCGGGAGCGGTATCCGGGTCAATGCCATCGGGCCGCGCGCGTCGTTGCCGGACGACAAGGCCCCTGCCGCGCTCGCCAGCGAGCCGGAAATGGCGGCGGTCGCGTTGTATTTAGCTTCCAAGCGCGCGCGCGGGCTATCGGGCCATGTGTTCGACGCCGAAGGTGCGCTGACGAAGTGTGGGTGATAGGTATCCGTCAATAATTTCAACGATATGTAGGGCGCAATAGCCTCTTGGCGTATTGCGCCGTCTGAGAACGCACTCGTGGCCGGCGCAATACGCTCCGCTATTGCGCCCTACGGGTTGCCGTTAGCTCGAACGCGCGACGTTCAGCTGGGCGAGGGCGAGGCCCCCGAGCATGAGGACGAGACCGGCGAGGCGGGTGAGGCTGACGGGGCGGATGGGCGCGCCAAACAGGCCGAAGTGGTCCATGACGGCGGACATGACGATCTGGGCGGTCATGGCGAACAAGATGGTGTTGCCGACGCCAAAGATGGGTACCAGGACAGTGACGCTGATGACGTAAAACGCCACAATCAGGCCGCCGAGGAACAGGTGGCCGGGGGTGAGGGCGAATTGGCTTGAGTCGGGATCGGCTGGCGGGTGGCTATGAAAAGCGCAATCATTGAGGTCAGGGCGACGACGAATAGCACGATTGCGGCGGCAGGTGCGCTGCCGAGTGCGCGGCTGAGCCCAGCGTTCAAGCTGCCCATGACGGGGATCAGCGCGCCGGCAGCGAACGCCCAAGCGGCGAGGGCGAGG
>JANOVN010000231.1:0-1572 GCA_031417455.1 Hyphomicrobiaceae bacterium
TCGTCTACAAGTCGAACCCGAATAGAATTGACGCAGCGCCTGTGACTGCACACGAGGCTCTCCATAACCAGCCTGTTTCGAACGTTGTTCTTTTGGTCGCTTGCCCTTGCAACGGCCGCAATCGCTGTCGCCAATCGTAAAGGCGTGTTGCTCAGTTTTGATCCATTCAACTCAACCGCACCTGCCATAGCCATTGAGGTGCGCCTTTTTTGGATCATTCTGGGCGCCGCCTTGATCGGCATCATCCTAGGAAGCTGGTCTAGTTGGCTCGCCCAAGGCCCATTGCGGCGCAGCTTGCGCGAGCAAGAAGAAAAAATCCGCAGGCTCGAACGCGAAGTCGAAGTCGCCCAATCGATCATTGCGAAGCCGTCCTCCGCCCCGCGGATCGGCAGAGGCTGATCCCAGTCGGCCTTTGCCCTGCGGGCTTCGACGGAACCCACCGACACCCGTTCGGAGAGGTCGCGACGGTGCGCAACGTCATCAACACAAACCTCTCCCCCTGCACCTCCACCGAAATCGCGCACGCCAGACTGAACTGGGCTGAACTCACCAATTCGTGACCGAAAGCCCGCCCAAGCTTGTACTCCAAACACGAACTGTTGATTCAGCTTCCGCTCGGGATCGGACTTAATGGATTTCGCTCTCCCGACGTCACAGGCGGCAGGAGCACAGGGGAAATCGGGGCTTCAACTCATGTCAAACACACCGCGTATCAATCGTCGGCAACTGATTGCTGAAGCAGCGGCGCTGGGTGCCGTGCTCGCAGTCGGTCGGTCCTCGGCAAGCGGCAACGCAAAGCCAACCGAACGCCGCGACCTCTTTCCGCAAGGCGTTGCATCCGGCGATCCCGATTCAAACAGCGTCATCCTTTGGACGAGACGTCCGCCAAATACATCACGATCAGGTCGGCTCATCGTTGAAGTCGCAAGCGATCCGCAATTTCACAGCATCGTCGCCAGCGGCGTTTCACCCATTGCAGAGAACACGGACTGGACCTGCAGGTTTCTCGCAGCCGGCCTTCGCCCCGCGAAGGAATACTGGTACCGCTTCATCGATGAGAGCGGCAACGCAAGCCGCGTCGGCCGCACGCTGACGGCCCCCGCCGACAACGACAGCCGTCCCGTGCGCTTTGCCTTTGTGAGCTGCCAGGACGTAACCATCGGCGCATGCAACGCCTACCGGCGAATGATGTACGAGGACGTCCGGCGTCCGCGCGGTGAGCAACTCAGCTTCGTGCTTCACCTCGGCGACTTCTTCTACGAATTGGTCTGGTACCCGGAAGACGTCCCGGGTGGCGTGCTGCGCGGTCGGCGCCTGCGCGACGTCGTGCGCTATCCGGACGGCGAGAAGGTCGGCAAGTTCCACATCCCGGCCAGCCTTGAAGACTATCGCACCGCTTATCGCAGCTACCTGCTCGATCCCGACCTGCAGGACGCGCGTGCGCACTGGCCCTTCGTTCCCGTCTGGGACAATCACGAATTCTCCTGGCGTGGCTACCAGAGCCAGCAGGGGTTCAACAACCTGGTCCGGCCTGCGCAACACCTCAAAGTTGCCGCAAGCCAGGCCTGGTAC
>JANOVN010000232.1:0-4934 GCA_031417455.1 Hyphomicrobiaceae bacterium
GCAGGCTGCCGCGCCAGCCATCATAAACTTGGCGATTGGCAATGGTGCTTGGCAAGCTGGCGTAGTCTTGCTCGATGCCGGCAACTTTGACTTCGTATTCGCCGTTCGCCAGCCGGTGGCGCCATTGACCCTTCCAAAGAATACCCTGTTTGGACAGATACTCCGGACTGAACAGGAAGTCGTACTGCGGCGAAAGCGCGAAATAGTAGGGGGTCTCAATCGAGACACCAAGCGTCGACGACGATCCGATGGAGGGCAGCAGGAAGCCCGAGCGGCGCTTCACGGTCGGATCGGGTGCCTCAAAGAACGGCAACGGGATAATCGGCACGCCGAGGAATTCGAACTGGGCGTCCTGGAACGAGATTGTCTGGGCTTTTTGATCGTGAATAATGCGCGCCGCCGAAATACACCACATCGGCGGCATGCCGGGGTTGGATTTGCAGGGCGTATAGCGAGCATCGGAGAATTCGGTGACATTGCCGTCCTTGCGGATGGCGCGCCGCGCGGCGATCCTCGTATCATCTGTGCCAACAACGCTGAGGGATTCGACGAACCCTTCCTTAAAGTCGTCGGTCAATTCGATGCGGTCGGCGTGCGTGATTTGGCCGTTGGGGTCGCGGATCGTCACATTGCCTGCGGCCGTCAGCGTGCTGGCGGCTTGGTCATAGGTGACTTCATCGGCGGTGACCGAATAGTTGTTGTAGTAGAGCTCGACGTTGCCTTTGGCGATGACGCGATTGCCCGACGTGTCGTAGGTCAGCTCATCGCCGTTCAGCAATAACGGCTGTTTGCGGTCAAGCTTGGTGGGCGAAGTGAACTTGATGGCCGGCGTTTTGGGGAAGGATGAGCCCGCCTTCTGAGCATCGGCGGGCGGGGCCATGATAACGCCGGTCAGCGCAACGGCCAACACAAGACGCGCGATCATACGCCCGATCAGCGCCGCGTAACCGCGAACGCCACCGGCGCGATGCTGTCCGCAAACCATTTGCGGTATCCGCGCGTCACGCACCACTCAACCGTCCTCCTGGTGCAACAGCACCGTCGTCGTCAATAAAATCAGGAGTACGACCGGAAGCCAAACGGCAGCCCAGGGCGGCACAAAACCCGCAACCCCGATTTGCCGTGAAACCTCCGCCGCCAGGAAAAAACCGAAACCCCCAACCATTCCTGAAATCACCATAGTCTGGATCCCGCCAGATCGGAATGACCGCAATGACACAGTTGCTGCCAAAAAAACCATCGCGATGCACAGCAACGGGCGGGACAGAAGCATCTCGTATTGCACCCGCAACCTTGCTGACGAAAGCTTAGCCTTTTCAGCGACTTCGATCAGTCCTGGAAGGTCCCAAAACGACACTGAAATGATGGTTCCCAGCGCGTCGGCAACCCGTTCAGGGGTGAGATATGTCGATAAAAGATAGGACTCGAACTTTTCGGGCTCCCGTCCAAGGCGCGAAACCCAGGCATCTTCGATGCGCCAGAAGCCATCCTTGAGTTCGGCGCGGGCCGCATCGATCCGCTCACTGAAACGCCCTGCGTCGTCGAAAACGAAGACTGTTACCCCAGATAGCGACAAGCCCCGATTGGTTGCTGCAATGGCGCTGATAACCGACTGGCCATCCGCTCCGTCCTGCCGCAGCCATGATCCGCCGCTTTCGCTGCGCAGCAAATTCGACTCGCGCCCGAAGCTTTCTGCAAACATGCGTTCGCCTTCCGCGCGCGCGGCGGCAGCCATCGGATTGTAAACGGTTACGCCAAACACCCCCAGCAAACCGGCCACGACGATGCCGGGCCACATGAACTGCCACGCCGACATGCCGCCAGCCCGCATGATGGTCAACTCGCTCTTGCGTGCCAGCATGAGCATTGCCCCGATCGACCCGACCAGTACGGCAAACGCCAACAGAAATTCCGTGTAGGCTGGCAGCCTCAGCATGGTCATCCAGACCAATTTCCAGGCCGCAACAGCGCCGAATTTGCCCTGGGCTCGCAACATTTCGACGAAATCGATCATGAAAATCAGAACCGAACACAAGACGAATGTTCCAAGAATCGCGATCAGGAAGCGGGCTTGGATGTATCGTCTGAGGGTGCGGGGCGTCGCCATGATCAGCCGCCTGCCGCGGGTGCACCGCCAAAGGCTCGCGAAAGCCTGGCGGTTGTCTGGCTGAGGCGGTCGCCGAGGGGGCTGAGTGCTTTGGAGACAGCCCGGCTGAAGCGCGGTTGCGAGGCGGTTGCCATGAGTGTCAGGGCAATCATGCCAGCGCCAATCGGTATCACGTACAACAGCACCGTCGCCTTTTCACTGAGCACGACGAAATTCGACATTGCGAGCCCGCCCAAACGGCACGCCGCACCGACGACGAAGCCGTACATCAGCAACTGCGTCCGGTTCTGCCGCGTGGATTTGGCTTGTCCCACCGCGACCAGTGCAATGAGCACGAACGTGATCGGATAGATCGGGTTTGAAAAGCGCTCATGCAACTCGGCGCGAAATTTTCCCGGCTCCGACTTGAACGACCGGCTGTTGCCAGGGCTCGCCAGTTCGCCGAAGTAGCGTTCACGCGGACGCAGATCGTTGTCTTCGTTGGCAGCCTTGGTTTCAAAGCGTTCGAGATCGACGGCATATTTGTCGAATTTAATAATTTGGGCGGGCTCGAGCAAATTTGGGCGGCGCAGGATGTGGCCCTGCGTCATGATGAGGTACGAACTGTTGCCGTCCTTCACGATCAAACCGTTCTCAGCCAGATAAGACTGCGACTGTTTGGGATCGCGGCTGTCATGCATGATGAGCCCCTGCAACTCACCATTCAGCGCCCGCTCCCGGATATGGAACGTCAGCCCCTGTTCGGGACTGCTGAAGCGCCCCGGCTGGATGACTTGCGTCAAAAGATCGGTGCGCATCTGGATCACGTATTCGCGCAACATCCGCAAGCTCCACGGCATGCCGACATGGTTGACGAGCGCCACGCTAGCAGAGACGATAAAAGCGAGTAAAATCAATGGCCGTGCAACCGTCCAGATCGTAGCGCCGGCGGCCGTCATGACGATCAATTCGCTGTCGCCGTTGAGCCGGTTGAGGGTGTGCAGCGTCGCGATCAGCAACGCAAACGGTGCGATGATCGCAATCAAATTTGGCAACGCGAGCGTCGTCATCTTGATAAGTGTCCAGGCGTCCTGGCCCTGGCTGGTCACAACATTGAGTTGCCGCAAGGCAATAGCGATCCATACGACGCCGGCCAGCGACAGAAGGATCAGCAGCAGCGCACCGGCCGCTTGTCTGAACACATATCGCGAGAAGATCGTCATGCCCGGCCGGTTATCCTTTTTCCGTCCCGCCCACCCGGGTAAGCCAACCGCGAGATGGTCTGGCAACGCTCCAGAACAAACCCTCGTGCGACTTATCTATCAGCCTGTTTACTATCAGGATGGCCAAAGTTCGACAGCATCAAAGCGAGCGACCCCATTTTGCCCCAGCAGCGGTGGTTACCTACCCGTTAGGTGTCACAAGCAGCAGCACTCCCAAGCAGCAGCACTTGGCATACGCAGCCTGCTCCACTAAAGTCTAGCCCTGTAGAGTCAAACTGGCTTCGTCCACTCCTCCTGACTGCGCCGCACGTACGGACGCTCAGGTCTTCGTGCGATGCGTCCACGTATTCTGTTTATATTGCCGCAACCTGCGCCGGGACAATGGTTCGTTTCGCGCTCAATCGAAAGCTCACTCCCCCACCATGACCAAACACGCCTCCGACCGCCTCGACATCGTCTTTGCGGATCTTGCTCACGAACAAAATCAGACCTGCGTCGTTCTTGCCAGCGATGGCGTGTCGCTCGGCAAGATCGCCGCCGATCTCGATAAGCGCTCGGGTGGCGGCATTCACAAGGCCGCCAAGGCTGCCGCGTTCAAGGCCAAATCGAAAGCGACGATCGAGATCCTCGCTCCGCACGGTCTGGACCTTGATCGATTGATCGTTCTTGGCACGGGTAAGGATGCCTCGGAGCTCGAATGGACGCTGTTGGGTGGGGCAGCTGTTGGTGCCGTGACCAGCCGTAAGGTGAAAAAGGCGAGCCTGATCGTCGATGTTGCCGCGACTGGCGATTTGAAACCGGCCGACATTGCCGCCACTTTGGCGTTCGGGGCTCAACTGCGTCACTACTCGTTCAAAAAGTATCTGACGAAGGGCGCAGCCTCCAGCGGTAGCGATGACAAGGACAGCGCCGCTGACAACGACACACTCGATACCTTGGTGATCCACTGTGCCGATCCGGCCAAGGCAAAGGCCGCCTACGCCTATTTCCAGGCCGTTTCCAACGGCGTTCACGTCGCCCGCAACCTCGTCAACGAACCAGCCAACATCCTAGGCCCCGTCGAGTTTGCGCACGAAGTCGAGAAGCTCAAGAAGGTCGGTGTCGAGGTCGAAATCCTCGACGAGAAGGATCTTGAAAAGCTCGGCATGGGTTCGCTGCTGTGTGTATCTCAGGGCAGCGCCAAGCCGGCCCGCGTATGTGTCATGCAGTGGAACGGGTCCAAGCAGAAGAAGTCAAAGCCGATCGCATTCGTCGGCAAGGGCTTCACCTTCGATACGGGCGGTATTTCCATCAAACCGGCTGCCGGCATGGAGGACATGAAGGGCGACATGGGGGGTGCTGCGTGCGTTGTCGGGCTGATGCATGCGCTCGCCGAACGCGAAGCAAATGTCAACGTCGTCGGCCTGATCGGCTGCGTCGAAAACATGCCATCGAGCAGCGCAGTCCGTCCCGGCGACATCGTCACGTCCATGTCCGGCCAGACCATCGAAGTTCTAAACACCGACGCCGAGGGCCGCTTGGTCCTGGCCGACGTCCTCTGGTATGCGCAGGACCGTTTCAAGCCGCGCCTCGTGATCGATTTGGCGACGCTGACGGGCGCAATCATGGTCGCACTTGGCAAGGAG
>JANOVN010000233.1:0-2412 GCA_031417455.1 Hyphomicrobiaceae bacterium
GGCGCCAAGCGTGGTCTGCCATCTGCATCCGTGGAAGCCGGTGTATTACGAAAAAGCCCGGGGCTGACGCACCGGGCTTTCACGAAATCTCGATCAATCCAAGGAGAGGTTACCGGCCGCCGAAGCCGCCGCCACCAAATCCACCGCCGTATCCGCCGCCCGATCCACCAGCACCACCAGCGCCACCAGCACCGGGACCGCCACGGCCGCCTGCACCACCAGGACCGCCTTTGCCGCCGGGACCGCCAGCGCCGCGAACCACTGCGGGTTTGCTGGGCAGGAGGCCTTCGCGCTGCATCTTTTTACGGGCGAGTTTACGGGCGCGGCGAACGGCTTCTGCCTGTTCGCGAACGCGCTTTTCAGAGGGCTTTTCGAAGTAGTTGCGGAGCTTCATCTCGCGGAAGATGCCCTCGCGCTGCATTTTCTTCTTGAGCGCTTTGAGAGCTTGATCGACGTTGTTGTCGCGAACGAGAACCTGCACGCAGATATATCCTCTTAGGCTGAATGGCTGCTAAAACGAGCGGTTAATAGGATAAGCTCGGAGTCGCGCTTTTCAGCGCGTCCGAGCTGTCATAGGCGGTCTTGTACCAGAGACAATTGGACTTGTCCAACAGGGGCAAGGCAAAAAACGTCAGGCGTGGCGGAGTTCACGAGGTTTTACCCAACAATCGCGTGACATGGCCCATTTTACGGCCCGCGCGGGCTTCGTGCTTGCCGTAGAGATGGACGCAGGTGTTGGGTTCGGCGGCGAGCCTGAGCCAATTGTTGGCGTCCTTGCCGATCAGGTTGGTCATGACGGCGTTCGAGTGGCGGGCGGTGTCGCCGATTGGCCAACCCGCGACGGCGCGGATGTGGTTTTCAAACTGGCTTACGGCGCAGGCGTCGGTGGTCCAGTGGCCGGAATTGTGGACGCGCGGGGCGATCTCGTTGACGTAGAGGACTTCGCGGCGATTGTAGTCCAGGGCGAAAAACTCGACGGCCAGGACGCCGACGTATTCAAGCGCGTCGGCGATGCCCTTGGTGGTAGCGATCGCGGCGATGGCGGCTTTGTCTGCAATAGGTGCTGGGACGGTCGAGGTATGCAGGATGTGGTCGCGGTGCTCGTTGGCGGACACGTCGTAGGCGCGGAACATGCCATCGACGGTGCGGACGGCGACGACGGAGACTTCACTCTTGAAGGGAACGAACTTCTCAAGGATCGAGGGCTGACCGCGCATCGACGCCCAGGCGGATCTAGCATCGTCAGGCTGGGTGATCTTGACTTGGCCCTTGCCGTCGTAACCGAAACGGCGGGTTTTCAGAACCGCTGGAACGCCGAATTGTTCAAGGGCTGCGACCAGATCCTCCAGACAGTCGACGCTGGCGAAATCGGCGGTCATGGCGCCCAGTTCGCGGGCGAGGCGCTTTTCATTGAGGCGGTCTTGAGCGCAGGCAAGCGCTGCGATGCCGGGACGGACCGGGATGCGCTTGGAGAGGAACGTAACCGTTTCGACGGGGATGTTTTCGAACTCGTAGGTCGCAACTGCGATGGTCGCTGCAAAGGCTGAGAGCGCCTTCTCATCGCTATAGGACGCAATGGTCGTCATCGAGGCGACGTCGAACGCCGGGCCGGGTCCGTCGGCATAAATGTGGCATTTGAGGCCAAGGCGGGCTGCGGCCATCGCTAGCATGCGCCCAAGCTGGCCGCTGCCCAAAATGCCGATGGTCGATCCTGGGCTCAATGCGGTCATGACTTCTCGTCGGTGGGTTCAAGGGCAACGGCGGCGGTCTGACGAGCGCGGCGGGCTTCAAGGCGCTCGGTCAGGGCTGGATCTGATAGCGCGAGGATGGCGGCGGCCAGCAAACCTGCGTTGGTCGCGCCCGGTTCACCGATTGCCAGCGTTCCAACGGGAATACCTGCCGGCATCTGAACGATGGAGTACAGGCTATCGCGCCCCGATAGCGCCTTGCTCATGACGGGCACGCCAAGTACCGGCAACGACGTCAAGGACGCGGCCATGCCGGGCAAATGGGCTGCACCGCCGGCGCCTGCGATGATGACCTTCAAGCCACGAGGGCGGGCGAGCTTGGCGTATTCAAACAGGCGTTCTGGGGTGCGGTGGGCGGAGACGATCCGCGTTTCATAAGGGACGCCCAATTCCTTGAGAACTGCGGCTGCGCATTTGAGCGTCGGCCAGTCCGATTGACTGCCCATTATAATGCCTACGATGGCCGTGTGCGTGCTCATACTCGCTCGTAGCGAGGCTCACCTCGCCGCTCCCTGACAGGCTGAAGGCGCGCCATACAGGAGCGCGACCGCCGTGGCAAGGCGCGACGCAGTAAGGTTGTGGGTGAAACGCGGTAGCCTGGCCGAAATAAGCGCGATTGATGCGCCAGCGGATGGGGCTGCGGATGGATATGGCGGAGACGGAG
>JANOVN010000234.1:0-1576 GCA_031417455.1 Hyphomicrobiaceae bacterium
CTCTGGATAGCCGGGTCAAGCCCGGCTATGGAGTAAAAGGGTGAAGCGATCAGTAAATATGCTCGATGGTATAAGTACTGACTTATTCGCGTTGGTATCCGCGCGTGGGGTTGGTGGGGCGGCCACGCGCAAACAAAGGAGAATACCGTCGCGCAGCCGACGAACCATAGAGTCAGAACTTCTGCGCGACGGTATCATCTCGTGCGCTCAGCTAGCGTACTTACGGTGCAGTGCAGACACGGGACACGGGACCCAGGAGCCACAAACGCCACCCCTCAGTTCCCCTGCGCGACGACGCCTTCCTGTTGGGCCAAAACCTGCCCGGCAAGATACAGCGACCCGCAGATCAAAATCCGCTTATGCCCTGGATGCGCCGCCTCAATCGCCCGAAGCGCCGCCTCGACATCACGTGCCACATCGGCTTTGAGCCCGACCGACCGCGCAGCCTCGGCCAGCGTCTCCGGCGCGTGGGGTGCTTCGTTGGCACCTGGGATCGGCACCGCGATTATATCCTTGGCCAGCCCCCGGAACGGTGCCAGAAACCCCGCCGCGTCCTTGAGGCCCATCATCCCGCAAATCAAATGCAACGGACGCGGTGAACGCTCTTCCAAATCGGCCAGCGTCTGCGCCAAAACCAGTCCCGCCGCCGGATTGTGCCCGCCGTCGAGCCACAACTCGCTGCCCGCCTTCAAGACCGCAGGCAACGGCCCGCCCACCAACCGCTGCATCCGCGCCGGCCACACCACCCGCGTCAACCCGGCCTCTATCGCTGCCTCGTCGAGCCCCAGATCAGCAAGCTCCATCGCCGCCGCAACAGCCGTACCAGCATTCGCAATCTGATGCCGCCCAAGCAGCCCCGGCAGAGGCAAATCCAGCAACTGCTCCTGCCATTGCACGACCAGCCGCCCGCGCTGCTCGTAGGCGTCGTAGTCCTGCCCCCACGCGATCAGCGGCGCACCAACCCGGTGCGCGACCCCGCCGATCACCTGCCCGGCCTCATCGTCCTGCACCGAAATCACCGCAGGCACGCCGCGCTTCAAAATCCCGGCCTTCTCCGCAGCAATCAGCCCGACAGTCGCCCCCAACTTCTCGGCATGATCGAGCGACACCGGCATGATTACGCACAACCTCGGCCGCGCAATCACGTTCGTCGCATCAAGCCGACCACCAAGCCCAACCTCAAGCAGCAGCACGTCGGCGGGATGCTCGCTAAACGCCAGAAACGCCGCCGCCGTCGTAATCTCGAATTGCGTAATGTCGTCGCCGTTGTTGACCGCCTGCGTCCGCGTCAGCACATCGACGAGCGCGGCTTCGCCAATCGGCTTGGCCGTCTCACCCGGAGCGCCAGCCAGTACGATCCGCTCGTGAAACCGCACCAGATGCGGCGAGGTGTAAACATGCACCCGCTTACCCGACGCCTCAAACATGGCCTTCAAAAAGGCCGTCATCGACCCCTTGCCGTTGGTGCCCGCGATATGCACCACCGGTGGCAAGCGCAAATGCGGGTCACCCAACTGCTTAAGCAGCCGCTCGATCCGCCCCAGTGAAAGGTCGATCAATTTAGGATGGAGTTGCT
>JANOVN010000235.1:0-3285 GCA_031417455.1 Hyphomicrobiaceae bacterium
CCTTCACTTCGGCGACCGATGTGGATTGAGTTGCAGCGGCCTCAGCCCGCAGAATGGCCTTTGCTTTCTTGGGATCCTTGGCCTTCAAGGCTGCCATCCAATCGCCATAAGCCTGTTCGCTGACGACGCGGACTGCAATCGGCATGCTCGAGTGGTTCTTACCGCAAAGCACTGAGCACTGGCCGTAATACATTCCAACCTTGGTGGCCTGGAACCAGGAGGCGCTCACACGCCCCGGAACGGCCTGCAACTTCACGCCAAACGAAGGAATGGTCCAGGAGTGAATGACGTCATTTGAGGTCACGAGCAGATGGACGACCTTACCGACAGGAACGGCAATTTCATTGTCGACGGAGAGTTGGCGCGCTTCCTGGCCTGTGCTCTGGCGCTTAGCCCAGATGGGAGCAGCTGCGTCGTAAACGGCCTTGGTTTTTTCAAGCGTGCCATCTTCCAGCTTGCCGAAGCGGGCGTTGAATTCCTTGTCGCCGAACTCTGCCTTTACGACGTCTTCGTCGGTCACCATGTTGGTGGTGATCGAGACGCCTTTTTGGTCAAGATATTCGTGATCCCAGTACCAAGCATTGCCGGTGGCTTTGATCGTCAGGTCCGGCTTGGGATAGCTGTACTGCATGTTGAGCAGCTTGAACGAGGGGATTGCGATGATGACGAGAATGGCGATGGGGATGACCGTCCAGGCGACCTCGAGGCCAACATGGTGCGTCGTCTTGGAGGGCGTCGGGTTCGACTTTTCATTAAAGCGGAACATCACGAAAATCATCAACAACAACACGAAAATCGTGATGACGATGATGAGTACGTTGACGAGGTCATGGAAGCCGATAATCCGCGACATAATTTCGGTCGCAGGTTCCGATAGACCCATTTGACCAGGCGACGGCTGCCCGATTGCAAAGGCTGGACCGATTGCGGTCATCGACCAAATGGCGACCGCAATGCCAGCTGCGGCCAGCAGTGCGCCGACCCTATTCCACTTGAACATCAATCTGCTCCTCGTTTCCCACCCGCAACGGCAATCGTCTTTGGTCGCAACCGCAACAAATCCCCGCCGTCGTCGCTCGATCTCAATCAAATTTCTGCGTCGCATCACAGAACACATGAGGCTGTGTGCAAACAAGAGGTGGTTGTGCGGCATTTTTTCACGATGCGCCAGTCGAATTGCACAGATTGTGACCAAGCGCGGATTTCAGGTTTTGCAGGGGTCCCAATTTGGCCGTGATTTATGCCGAGACGACACGCGCGTCTGGGGCTCTGGTCTGCTATCGGAGCCAGCGATCAAAACATTCTAAGGATGAACTTGTGCGCCCATCTGCATTGACGCTCGCCCGCCAATTTCTTTTCAGCTGGACTGTTCCTCGCTATGCCCCGCTCATCGCACTCATCATGCTTGGGCTCGCTCCATCTGCGCACGCAGCGGAGGAAGGCACCGTCAAAGCGCAGCATGGCGATTGGCAAGTGGTGTGCAAGGACCCCCCGCCGGGTGCAAAGGCGGAAGTTTGCGCTTTGGTGCAGAGCGTGACAGCGGAAGACCGCAACAACGTCGGCCTGACGGTCTATTTTCAGAAGTTCTCAAACGGTACGCGCGTGCTGCGCGTATTCGCCCCTGTCGGCGTTTTGCTGCCGCCCGGACTGGGATTGAAGATCGATGACAAGGATGTTGGGCACGCGCCATTCCTGCGCTGCCAGAATTTTGCCTGCTATGCCCAGGTGACTGTCGAAGACGCACTCATCGAGAAGCTTAAGACCGGCAAAACAGCGATTTTCATCATCTTCCAAAGCGAGGAAGCCGGTATCGGCATCCCCATTTCGCTGGCGGGATTTGACAAGGCGCTGGCGGCGTTGAAATAGGCCGTTGGCCTATCCCAAATTTCCGATGAGCTAAGCGGAGCGGCGCAGCCGTTCGGAATTGGCTGGCTTCACGGGGACGGCATCCTTGTCAGCTTTGACAACGGACGCCGCCGTATCCAAAACAACAATATAGTCGCGAACGCGCTCAGGGTTACCTTGATCGGCGCCGGCTTCGCTGACCGGTGCAACGGGCAGAACGGCGAACGCGGAATTCTGGAAGCTATCCATGTATTGCCGCTGCGCCACTTGCCAGAATGTCACCTGCTGGGTCAGGAAATCGTCGGACGTCTGGCAACTGCTCAGGTTCTTTGAAAGATCAAGGTAGGCTTGTGCGCGCCGCGTGAAGAGGCCCAAGCTCTCGGCATTGATCCGGGTGAACGCCCGCCAGGGATTGATCTCGGATCCCAATGAAAATTCATAAAGCGTACTCAGACCCATGTGATTCTCTTCCCTGTTGTGAGGAGCGACCCGCGCCCATGGTTAAGAACTATACTTCCCATGGACAAAAATACAGGCTGAACGCTCCGTACAACATCGTTCTCCTAGTTATCCACAGGAACCACTACAAACCCCAATGCGGCGGTTCCTTCATTTATAACAACCATAGATTGTAGTATTCATTTTTTGTTCTGTAACTAAGGATTGTATTGTTTGAGCAGTGATAAGTTTTCGTTGACACTCCACCAGACGTGGCAGAGCAAATACGTAGTTAATACTATTGTGACTGCGTTTGTTAAGCGTGTGGGCGTGCCGTGGCGCTGTTGGTTTCAACGGGCATCCTTCGAGTATTTGTTCTCGCCCTTGCGCTGGGCGCGGTTTTGCTTGGCAACGCTGCAAACGCGGCTGAAGAGGCACCCGCAGGCGTTGGTACCCGCGAGATCTGGGTGGGTGCCGACGCAGGGGCTCACAACTGGTTGGTGTATTCGGGATCAACCTACGCGCCGTGGGGCGACATTCATCAGGACGGCTTTCGGATGCGCGCGACCACCGGGTATGGCCACTACGATTACGAATTGCCTTCTCTCGCCAACCCAAAGAAATTACTCACCGTCAAGGCGACCAAAACCTACTCGGATGCGATGATCGGCTATCAAACCCGGTTTGGAGAACTGACCGCCAAAGCATTTGCCGGTATGGCAATTCTCAACAACGTCGCCTCACCAGTGGACCGGCGCGCCCATTCCGGCCTGAGCATTGGCGTTAAAGGTTCCATTGAACTCTGGCTAAATCTGGGTTCCCAGGCTTGGTCATCGCTCGATGTTGCTTATGCGGATACGCAGGAGACGGCGAGCGTGCGATCAAGGATCGGATACCGGATATTGCCGACTGTATCGGTGGGGGCCGAGGCAGTGATTAATCACGCCAAAATGTTTGATTCGGTCCAGATAAAGAGCGTCGACGACGGGCGGGTCGGGCTGT
>JANOVN010000236.1:0-2090 GCA_031417455.1 Hyphomicrobiaceae bacterium
AGAGTTTCTCGAAAGTGGCTTCCGACAGCCCCTTCTGGAACTGCACCTTGTTGCGAGCCATGACACTTCTCCTTGCCGGGACTCACGAGTTTCCCGATTCGTGCGGCGGAAACGTGACTGAGCATAGTGCGTAATCAGGAAGTTTTTTTCACCACAGAATACTCTCTTTCGCAAGCAGTCTACGACGTTGAGCTTTATCACAGCCTTTGCAATTACCCGATACGAATGACAGCAGATCTCACGAAAGTTCCAGAGCAAAACATTTCACAAAAGGAGGTGTCGCCCCCAAAGGAGGTGCCTACCAAAAAGGTCGAACCGCCCAAGACATAGAGTGCTGCCGGAAAAGTGTGAGCGGTTTTCCGGAAAAGAAGCACGACAAAACAAGGAGCTAGGGTCCTTCTGCGATTCAATCAAAACCGGAAGGACCCTAGAACTGCAAAGCTCCAACGCATGGTGCGATGAGCCGGGATAATGATGCCCGAAATCAAGATGGACCAAGCTTCAACGGCGGGACAATTCTGGGCCTAGTCAAACGAGGCATCTCAGCAAGGACTTGCCGTATCGCGCTTGGGCACCTGCCCGGCCCTACCTATCTTGCGGCCGCACTATCCCGCAGCCATCGCTTCGTTTTCACCGCTTGAGCCTTTGCCGCCGATGGGGCCGACGGGTTTGACGCGGAGGGCGGTGATTTTGTTGCGGGATTTGCGCAGGACTTCGAATCGGTAGCCGTGGAAGGTGAAGGCTTGGCCGGGTTCGGGGATGGTCTGGGCTTCGTGGATGACGAGGCCTGCAATGGTGGTTGCCTCTTCGTCGGGGAGGTCCCAATCCATATGGCGATTGAGGTCGCGGATGGCGACGGTACCGTCGACGTTCACGGTGCCGTCGGCCTGCGGGCGGATGGCGGTTTCGTTGCTGTCGTGCTCGTCGGCGATCTGACCGACGATTTCTTCCAGAATGTCTTCAAGCGTGATGAGGCCCTGGACTTCGCCGTATTCGTCGACGACGAGGGCCATCTGCTGCTTTTGCTTCAGGAACTGATTGAGCTGGTCCTTGACGCTGGTCGTGTTGGGCACGAACCAGGGTTTGGCGGCAAAGGCCATCACGTCGAGTTTGGACACGTCCCAACCGTTCTTGCCCAGCGCGACCAGCAAATCCTTGGTGTGGAGCACGCCGACGATGTTTTCGGGCTCGTCCTTCCAGATCGGCACGCGGGTGTATTGCGACTTCAAGACTTCATCGATGATGGTTTGGGGCGGTTCGTCGGCGTTGACGGTTTCCATCTTGGTGCGGTGGACCATGATGTCGAGCACCTGCAGGTCCGACAAATCGAGGACGCCGCCGAGCATGTGGGCGTCGCCTCTGGCAACCGCACCCTCTTTGTGGCCAAGCTCGATGGTGCCGCGCAATTCTTCGTGGGCGGCGAGGATGTTGGCGGCGTCGTCGCGCGTGGAGGGCGTGAGCTTCAACAGCCAGCGGACGACGACCTGCATCGCGACGGTCAGCGGCGACAGGATCGCGATTGTGAAGCGCATGAACGGGGCGACGGCCAGCGCCATCTTGTCGGGATCGGCGAGCGCGTAGGTCTTGGGAAGGACGGCCGAGAAGATTACGATCAGCACGGTCATGATGGCGGTTGCAAACACGACGCCAACCTCGCCGACGAGTTTGACAGCAAGCGCGGACGCCAGAGCCGCGGCGAGCACGTCGACCAGGGTATTGCCCAGCAATACTGTGCCGATCACGCGCTCGGGGCTGACCATCAGGCGGTTAACGGTGCGCGCGTTCCTATCGCCTTCCTGCTCCAGTGCGTGCATCCGCGCGCGCGACGACGCGGTGAGCGCTGTTTCGCTCATATTAAAGAACGCCGACAGCGCAAGGGCTACGACGATGGCAACGAGGATCAGGATGATTTCAAAGGACATAATTGGTTTCTAGCATATCCGGTACTAAAATTTGCGCTCAACTCGCAATTTCGGCGGCCAGGAACGCTTTGACGATTTCGGGCTCGATGTCGCGGGTCACGAAGGCTTCGCCGATGCCACGGACCATGATGAAGGTGAGGCGGCCGGCTTTGACCTTCTTGTCCTGAC
>JANOVN010000237.1:0-1552 GCA_031417455.1 Hyphomicrobiaceae bacterium
GGGGTTTGCGCGAAGCGCAAACCCCGCAAACACCGTCATGGCCGCGAAGGCGGCTACCCACGACAACCCTCACCAAATGAGGGGATCCAGCACGCCAGGAAACTTGAGCACGAGAGTATCTCACTTGGCGCATAGGGGGGACTGGTCCCCTGGTCTTCACGTCCCTACTCACTTACCATGGGCGACCAACCCAGACGATGCCCCCAGACCGCGCTTGAAGGCTTGATCCCCCATGGCACACACCCGCGCCCTCATCACCGCATTCGCCCTCACAGCGTGCGCCGCCACAGCGCATGCCGTCCCTATTGAGCGGCGCGACTACGTCATAGGCAACCCGGCCGACCTGCCCTGCTCAATCCGCGTCGAGTTCATCCGCGCCGCCAAGGGCCCCGACTACACAGCTTGGGACGCGATGCGATCCTACATCGTCGACAGCCGCGACATTCAGCGTGCCGAAGCCTGGGGCTGGCGCATCGACGGCGAATTCATCCTCTGCCTCCAGATCGAAGAACCGGAGGCCGTAAACGCCGTCTTCTCCGACCTGTCCAAACTTGTCCCCAAAACGCCTGCCAACGATGTTGGCCCGACCATTATCTCGCTCGGCAAACAAGCGACGCGATAGGCGACGATCAATCGCCGCGTGCCCCAATGGCCGGGGTCCAGGAGCCGAGCCCTTTGGCCTTCACGTGGTGAACCCCACCCAGTCAAATCGCGCACAGCCTCCGATCACCAGATCGTGTCCTTGCCCCTGCCGAAAAACGGGTCCATCTTTACCTTCTGAGCTAGGGATAAACGCAACCAAAATGTGACCGCAGGAGACCCCTCATGGCACAAGCCCAACCCCACACCCCCAAAAAAACCACCGCGCCGACCAAGACGAAATCCATGGCCAAATCAGCAACCAAAGAACCCAGCTGGTCCCATGGCCGGTTCTTCTGGAACGAGCTGATGGTCCACGACCTTGAACGCACCAAGTCGTTCTACAAGCAGACCCTCGGCTGGACGTTCGATCCCATGCCGATGGCTGGCGGAGTAGGCACTTACTGGATCATCAAATCGTCAGGGCAGATGGTCGGCGGCCTATTCCAGATGACCGATCCCGCGATGCAGCAAGTGCCCGAAGGCTGGATGGGCTATATCGCGGTCGACGACGTGGACGCGCGCGTAAAACTGGCACTCACGGCGGGCGCTCATCTCATGAAACCGATCTTCGACATTCCTGAAGTCGGCCGCACCGCCATTCTGCGCCAACCCGGCGGCGCGCCGATCTGCTGGATCACGCCGGACATGTAAGCCATTGACGGACCGAGCCTGCTTGGTCCAGCATGGCCATGTCGAATGTGTGTGGAGTATCGGCATGGTCTTGTTGAAATTCGCACCCGCGTGCGTCGGAGCGGTCCTATCTCTGCCGCTCGCCCTGGCTGCTGCGCACGCAGATGGCCGCCCGCTCACTGCAAAAGCTACTGCTTCCAACCCCTACCGGCTCGTTGAACGCGAGGCCAATTCCTCGACCACCATGACTCCCGCCCGCATGACCTCCACCAACATTTCC
>JANOVN010000238.1:0-3032 GCA_031417455.1 Hyphomicrobiaceae bacterium
GCCGCGGCTGGCTCGGCGTCAAGATCCAGAACATCGACGAAGATACCGCCTCAAGCCTCGGGCTGGCCGAGCCGCGCGGCGCTCTCATCACCGAAATCACCGCAAACGGCCCCGCCGCAGCGTCGGGTCTGAAGTCTCAGGACGCGATCCTGCAAATTGACAAGGACAAGATCGCCGACAGCCGCGATCTGGCCCGCCGCATCGCCGAACTCTCGCCCAACACGGATGTGGACGTCAAAGTGTGGCGCAACAACTCCGAACAGGTCGTCAAGGTGAAGCTCGGCACGTTCCCTGGCGGCAAGGAAGACCCAGCCAAACCCGAAACGGTTAAGCCATCGTCCAAGAGCATCGACCTTGAGCAGCTTGGCCTCACCGTCCTTCCAGCCCGCGTCAGCGGCAACAAGGACGGCGTCGTAATCGCTGAAGTAAAGGCTGGTTCGGACGCCGCGCTTAAAGGTCTGAAGGCGGGCGACGTAATCCTCGAAGTCGGCGGCGAACCTGTCAATTCTCCTGAAGACGTGGCAGCCGGCGTGCAAAAGGCACAGAGCCTGAAGCGTAAGGCAGTCCTGCTTCAGATCAAGTCGGCTGACCAGAAGCGATTTGTTCCCGTCCAATTAAAGGGCTGACAGCGCGCTCCGTGGCGATCATAACAAAGGCGGCTGCAGTCAAACGCGACTGCAGCCGCCATTTTTCCGTGCGTGGGGTTGCCTCGCCGACTGGCGATCTTCCAGATCGACGCGGCCACGCGCAAAGCAAAGAGGTTGGTATGCGAGTTCTTGTCATTGAGGACGATCGGGAAACCGCCCAGTTCCTCTTGAAGTCGCTCCGCGAAAGCGGCCACGCCGCAGATATCGCCAGCGACGGCGAAACCGGTCTTGAGCTGGCTCAAGCGGGTCAGCACGACGTCCTGATCGTCGACCGTATGCTTCCCCGCCTCGACGGCCTGTCGGTCATCAAGACCTTGCGGGCCGATGGTGTTCGCACTCCGGTCCTCGTTCTGTCCGCCCTCGGCGACGTTGATGACCGCGTCAAAGGTCTGCGCGCGGGCGGCGACGACTACCTGACCAAGCCCTACGCTTACTCCGAGCTTCTCGCTCGCATCGAGGCGCTTGCCCGTCGCGCCGTCCCCGAAGAACAGGAAACCCGCTACAGCGTCGGCGACCTCGTCTTAGACCGCCTGTCCCATCGCGTAACGCGCGGCGGCGAGCCGATCCCCTTGCAGCCGCGCGAATACCGCCTGCTCGAATACCTCATGAAAAACGCCGGTCAGGTCGTCACCCGCACGATGCTGCTCGAACACGTTTGGGACTACCATTTCGACCCCCAGACCAACGTCATCGACGTGCACGTCTCGCGCCTGCGCGCCAAGATCGACAAATCCTTCGAAAAGCCGCTGCTCCACACCGTGCGCGGCGCGGGATACATGATTCGTGACGGAGCTGTTTAAACGCCTCAAGGCGATGGCCTCGACGACGGCGTTCCGGCTCGCCACCGGTACCGCTGCCGTCTTCGTTGTCATCGCAGGTCTCCTGCTCGCGATCCTGTTTTGGCAAACCAACCAGGTTCTGACCGATCAGGTTATAACGACCCTGACAGCCGAGGCCGAAGCCTTGCGCACCGAAGCGCTGTCCAGTTCGAAAAACGCAGCTGCTGAAGCCGTCGCCGCCCGCTCCCGCCCCGAAGGACCCGGCCTCTATTTCCTCGCCGACGCCACCGGCAAAAAGCTCGCAGGAAATCTCAGCCGGTCGCCACCTGAAATTTTCGCCGGTCAGCAGGGCGGCGTGTTCCGCTACCGTCCCGACATCGCCGTCTCAAAGCGCGAACGCCTCGGCGTCGCAATGTCGATCTCGCTTCCCCAAGGTGAAAACCTCATCATCGGCCGCGATATCGAAGACCAGCGAGCGTTCGCCGACGGCATTAAGCGGCTGTTCATCTTGAGCTTCCTCGCCCTGACCGCCGCCGGCCTTGCCACCGCACTTCTGATCAGCCGCATCGTCCTAAAGCGCATCGAAGCCATGAACGTCGCCAGCCAGCAGATCATGGCCGGCGATCTCTCCCGCCGCGTTCCCCTCGAAGGCTCCGGCGACGAACTCGACGGCCTGGCCACTAACCTCAACGCCATGCTCGACCGAATTGAACAGCTCATGGCGGGTCTGCGCGAAGTCTCCGAAAACATTGCTCACGATCTCAAGACGCCCCTCAACCGCCTGCGCAACCGCGTCGAAGCAGCGCTGCGCGAACGAGACGGTGCCCCCGCCTACCGCGATGCCCTGGAACGCACGATCGAAGACGCCGACGACCTCATCAAGACCTTCAACGCCCTCCTTCTGATCGCCCGCCTCGAAGCCAGCGCCATCGACAAGTCCGCCGAAAGCGTCGACTGCAGCGAACTCGTCCGCGACGTCGCCGAACTTTACGAGCCTGTGACCGAAGAAACTGGCCTCACCCTCGAAATCAAAACCGCACCCTGTCCCCTCATCAGGGCGAACCGCCAGCTCATCGGCCAAGCCGTCGCCAACCTTATCGACAACGCCATCAAATACGCCCCCGCCGCCAGTCAATCCACGCCGCGCCCGTTGATCCGCGTCGAAGTCGGCGCAACCGCCACCGAAGTCGAAATCTCCGTCGCCGACCACGGCCCCGGCATTGCCGCCCAAAACCGTGAACGCGCTTTGAAGCGCTTCGTCCGTTTAGACGAAAGCCGCACCCAACCCGGTACCGGTCTAGGCCTCAGTCTCGTCGCAGCCGTCGCCCGCCTTCACGCTGGCCGCGTCGCCCTCGAAGACAACAATCCGGGTCTGAAAGTCCGCCTTATTTTGCCGATCAGGACGGCTATTCTGGCGACGGACACCAAGCTGGCCAATCAGCCCGTGCCGGTGCGTGAGCAAATTCCGCTGGGGGCCGCCAAGGAAGCAACAAAATTATGACCGCCCCAGCCCCCGCCCAACCCACTCACGACCTTCCCCTTGCCCGCCTCATCAAGCCCTTTCCCAACGACCAGCCCGATGCAAAAAACTCGGGCGTCTGGCAGG
>JANOVN010000239.1:0-4140 GCA_031417455.1 Hyphomicrobiaceae bacterium
ATACCAACGCGCATAAGTACTGACTTATTCGCGTTGGTATCCGCGCGTGGGGTTGGTGGGGCGGCCACGCGCAAACAAAGGAGAATACCGTCGCGCAGCCGACGAACCAAAGAGTCAGAACTTCTGCGCGACGGTATTACACGTTCACGCCCTCAACAAACCCACCCGTCTGCCGCAGCGCCTCCCCCAACACGATCGCTGCCGCCACGGCAATATTGAGCGACCGCAGCCCAGCCAGCATCGGGATTCGCACCCGCCCGTCCACCCCCTTATGTACCGCATCAGGCACCCCCGCACTCTCCCGCCCCAGCATCAAGATATCGCTCGCGGCGAACGCAAAATCCAAATAGCTGACGGCCCCATGCGACGTGAGCAGCACAACCCGCGGCTTAGGCTCGGCGATCCCCCAGACACCCTCAAACGCTGCAAAACTCGTATGCCGCGTCAGATCCACGTGCTCCAGATAATCGAGCCCAGCCCGCTTTAACGACCGGTCGCTCATATCAAACCCCGTCGGCCCGATCACATCGACCCCGACCCCAAGACATGCCGCCATCCGCAGAATCGTGCCAGTATTTTGAGGAATATCAGGTTGATAAAGGGCAATGCGCATCGACGGGCCTCCCTTCAATCTACAAACCATAATGATGCCAACCAACCGTCAGCCCATGCTGACCCAAGCGTCAGAGAGGAGCACGCGACGCTCTCGCGGCTCTACCCCTTTTGTCGCGTTGAGCGGTCCCCAGAAGGATGTCAAAAGAGCACACCTGATCGCTGCGGGGTCACCCGCGTTTTTCTTGGGATCTAATGCCACAAAAGTCGTCGTAAAGACCTTTGAGGCTCTAGCGCCCGTTTCGCTTTTTCGGAGGCATCCGTGTCGGCTGACATCGAAGATCACAATCGTCGCGACTTTATGGTCCTGGCAGGTAACACGTTCGCAGCCATCGGCGGCGCGTCGTTGCTGTGGCCGTTCCTGCAACAGATGAACCCCGACGCGAGCGCACTCGCCATGGCGTCCATCGAAGTCGATCTGACCCCCGTCAAGGAAGGTCAGGCCATCACGGTCATGTGGCGCGGCAAGCCCGTCTTTATCCGCAATCGCACCGCCGATGAAGTCAAACAGGCTAACGCCGTCGACGTAAAATCGCTGGTCGATAACAGCGCCCGTAATGCAGCCCTGCCCGAAAACGCACCGGCAGCAGACGCTGACCGCGTCAAAAAGGGCAAGGAAAACTGGCTCGTTCTCGTTGGCGTCTGCACCCACTTGGGCTGCATCCCCAAAGGCCAATCGATCGCCGACGCGAAGGGCGAATTCGGCGGCTGGTTCTGCCCCTGCCACGGCTCGCACTACGACACCTCGGGGCGCATCCGCAAAGGCCCCGCCCCGCGCAACCTCGATGTGCCCGTTTACTCGTTCATTTCCGACACGAAGGTCAAAATCGGTTGAGCCCATTCCGGCCGTCCGTTTGAATCTTCATTTTCGTCCATCATCCTTGGTGACATCATGTCTGGCCATTCCTCCTACGACCCAAAATCCAACCTTGCGAAGTGGTTCGACGAGCGCCTTCCGATCGCCCGCCTCGCCCACGACAGCTTCGTGGCGTTCCCCACGCCGCGAAACCTGAATTACATGTGGACCTTCGGCGGCATCCTCTCGCTGTGCCTCGTCGCCCAGATCGTGACCGGCATCATCCTCGCAATGCACTATGTGCCCAACGACACGATGGCCTTCGACAGCGTCCAGCATATCAAGCGCAACGTGAACTACGGCTGGCTCATCCAGCCCATGCACGCCGTCGGCGCGTCGATGTTCTTCATCGCCGTCTACCTCCACATTTTCCGCGGCCTTTATTACGGGTCATACAAAGCCCCCCGCGAAATCCTCTGGATTCTCGGCGTGTTCATCTTCCTTGCGATGATGGCAACCGGCTTTCTCGGCTACACTCTTCCCTGGGGCCAGATGAGCTTCTGGGGCGCAACGGTCATCACCAACCTGTTCTCGTCCATCGACGGCGTGATCCCAGGCCTGGGAACGGCCATCGTCACTTGGCTTTGGGGCGGCTTCTCGGTCGGCAACGCCACGCTGAACCGCTTCTTCTCGCTCCACTACCTGCTGCCGTTCGTCATCGCGGGCCTCGTTGTCCTGCACGTCTGGGCGCTGCATGTCGTCGGCCAGAACAACCCGACCGGACTTGAGATCAAACAGGCCTCGGACGCCGTTCCGATGTACCCCTACGCGATTACCAAAGACCTGTTCGCGATGTTCGTGTTCCTGATCCCGTTCGCCTACTTCATCTTCTTTATGCCCGACTACTTAGGGCATGCCGACAACTACATCCCAGCTGACCCGCTGGTAACCCCGCCGCACATCGTGCCGGAGTGGTACTTCCTGCCGTTCTACGCGATCCTCCGCGCCATCCCCTCAAAGCTCGGCGGCGTCGTCGCCATGGTGGCCGCGATCATCGTGCTGGTCTTCATCCCCTGGCTCGACACCAGCCGCGTCCGCTCGGCGAAATACCGCCCGATCTTCAAACTGTTCTTCTGGTACTTCGTGTTCACCTGCTTGGCGCTCGGCTACCTTGGCGCAATGCCTGCCGAAGAACCCTACATTTTTTGGGCACGCCTCTTCACGTTCAGCTACTTCGCCTTCTTCCTGTTGGTCATGCCGATTGTCGGCATCATCGAAACACCAAAAATGTTGCCGCGCTCGATCACGGAATCCGTGCTCGGCAAAGGCAACGGCGGTGGCCACGTCCCTGCGGGCGCTGCCGCCAGTCCAGAAAAACGCTGAAGGCGGGAGCAAAACATCATGAAAACCATCAAGGCTCTTGGCCTGGCCATCGCGCTATCGGCCTCCCTCCTCGCCATCTCCGCCGCGACGCCGGTCGCCGCGTCCGATGATCCCGCAGCGGCGCACTTTGAATACGAGCGCCAGAAATGGTCGTTCGGCGGCTTCTGGGGCAAATTCGACAAAGCCCAGCTCCAGCGGGGCTTCCAGGTCTACAAAGAGGTTTGCGCCAACTGTCACGGCATGAACCGCGTCAACTTCCGCAACCTCGTTCAACCCGGCGGCCCCGAGTTCCCCGAAGACGCGGTCAAAGCCCTCGCCGCGAGCTGGCCCAACAAGCCGCTTGCAGAGCCTAACGACGAAGGCAAGACGGTCGACAAAAAGGGCAACTTGCTTGATCGTCCAGCCCTGCTCGCTGACCCGATCCTCGGCCCCTACCGCAACGACAAGGAAGCCCGGGCTTCCCAGAACGGCGCACTGCCGCCCGACTTGTCGGTCATGGCTCGCGCCCGCGATCTCCACAACGGCGGTTTCTGGCCCTACCACATCGGTAAAATGGTCCGCGACATTGCCCTTGGCTACCAGGAAGGCGGCGCGGACTACATCTACAATCTGCTCGTCAACTATAAGGACGCCCCGGCCAACTTGAAGATGGCCGATGGCATGAACTACAATCCGGCCTACCCTGGCAACCAGATCGCCATGGTCCCGCCGCTGTCGAAAGAAAACTTCGTCAAGTATCAGGACGGCAAAGGCTCACTTGAAGATAGCGCCCGCGACGCCGCCGCCTTCTTCGCCTGGGCCGCCGACCCGACCCTCAATCAGCGCAAAGCAATGGGCTGGCAAGTGCTGCTTTATCTCTGCATCGCCTCGATCCTGCTCTACGTCGGCAAAAAGCGCGTCTGGCACGATAAGCACTGACGCAGCCCCAATGACTCATGAAAAAGGCCCCGTGACGGGGCCTTTTTTACGATCATTTTGGTTTGTCGGAAGGTTCCGGCAGCGTCTTGGGTCCAGGCGTTAGCGCATTGGGATGCCCCGGCACCAGGGGGCAGTCCATTGGCGACCGCACGCTAGATCCGTCCGTTTGTACAGTCGGAGCGGCTGAAACATCCGTCCCCGGCCCCACCGCATTGGGCAAAACCCCACTGCGCTCACCGGGTTGAGCGGCCGCCTTTTCAGTACCTGACGCCGTCTGTTTGCTCAGCGCATCCTTCTGCTCGGCAGCAGTCGGGCATGGCGGAATTCCCTCGTTCGTTGGCGGCTTTTGTAGCGGCGACTGCGATGTTGGCGCCGGTGCTGTCGTCGTGGCAGGTGTCTGCGGCGCAGCCGTTTGTGCCCACGATGCATTA
>JANOVN010000240.1:0-11641 GCA_031417455.1 Hyphomicrobiaceae bacterium
CATTCGCGCACCTCATGTATAGACACAAGATAGATACATCATGTGCATGATTTAGCCAAGAGCGTTGCGCTTTTCAAAGTCGATGACCGCCGCAGGTGCTTGCGCACCCAGCGCCGTGACTATGGGTCCAACAACGCGATCACCTGCCCCGGTGAGGGCAAGCGTTTCGCCGGTTGATAGCGCAGTTGATCTTATGGTTTGGTGCGGCGTGTGCGGCGTGACGCCAGTCAGCCTGTTAGATTCAGGTTGGCGTGGAAGTTGTTGCCAGCCGTCGTGGCGGCGACGTAGCCGGCGCGGATGGTGTAATCGCCAAAGCGTTCGCCAGCGAGGCGTTCCTTGGCGTAGCGGGTGATGATGGGCGCGAGCAGGGCCAGGATTTTATCTTCGCCGACATCCTGGGCGTACATTTTGGAGAGGCGCGAGCCGTCGAAGGCGGCCCCCAGATACAGGTTGTAGAGGCCTGGACCACGGCCGACGAAGCCTATTTCGGCTAAGTAGGGGCGCGCGCAGCCGTTGGGGCAACCCGTCATCCGGATGACGATGTCGTCGTCGCGCAGGCCTGCTGTTTCAAGCAAGGTCTCGATGTGGGTGACGAGCGCGGGGAGGTAGCGTTCGGCTTCGGCGAGGGCAAGCCCGCAGGTCGGCAGCGCGACGCAACTCATGGCGTTGCGGCGCAAGCCGGAAGAGGCCTCGACCGGCATGCCGTGGGCTTTGAGGATCGCGTCGATCTTCCCCTTGTTCTTGGCCGTGACGTTGACGAACATCAGGTTCTGATTAGAGGTCACGACGAATTCGCAGATTGCTGCCTCGGCGATTTCGCGGACAGCGGAGCGTGCGGTATTGCCGGGGCGATCCTTGAGGCGGCCGTTTTCGACGAACGCGGTCAGGTGCCATTTTTTGTCGGCCGATTGACGCCAACCCAGGAGGTCGCCGGTGCGCTCGAACTTGTAGGGACGCGGCGCGCCGAGCTTAAAGCCGGTGCGCTTTTCGACTTCGGCGCGGAACTTTTCAATGCCGTTTGCCTCGACGGTGTACTTTAAGCGAGCGTGTTTGCGGACGTTGCGGTTGCCCCAGTCGCGTTGGACCGTGAGGACTTTTTCTCCGACGTCGATGGCTTGGTCAGGCGTGCAGAAGCCCATCACGTCGGCAGTGCGCGGGAAGGTGTCGAGCTCGCCGTGGGTCATGCCCATGCCGCCGCCGACGGTGACGTTGTAGCCAACGAGTTTGCCGTTCTCGACGATGGCGATGTAGCCGAGGCAGTGGGCGAAGATGTCGACGTCGTTGTCGCCGGGCACCGCGACGACGGCTTTGAATTTGCGCGGTAGATAATGCGGGCCGTAGAGTGGCTCGTCCTCGGGCGCTGCGGCGCGGCTGGTGTCGCTGACCTTTTCGCCGTCGAGCCAGATCTCATGATAGGCGCCGGTTTTGGGGAGCAGGTGTTCGCTCAAGCCTTTGGCGAGGTCGTAGGCCTGTTTGTGGACGGGTGAGAGATAAGGGTTGGCGGTCGACATGACGTTGCGGTTCACGTCACCGCAGGCAGCCAGGCTATCGAGGCAGGCGGCGTTGATCGCCTGCATCGTCCGGCGCAGGTTCGACTTGATGATGCCGTGATACTGGAAGGTTTCGCGCGTTGTCATGCGCAGCGTGCCATTTGCATACGTCGTGGCGATGTCGTCGAGGGCGATCCACTGCTTTGCTGCGACGAGGCCGCCGGGAATGCGCAGGCGAATCATGAAGCTGTACGCCTTTTCCAGCTTTTTTTTGCTGCGCCCGGCGCGGATGTCGCGGTCGTCCTGCATGTAGGAACCGTGGAACTTCAGCAGGACCGTGTCGTCCTCCTCCAGCGCGCCCGTGACGACGTTGCCAAGACCTTCGGCAATGCCGCCACGCAGCAAGTTGCTGTTTTCCTTGATGATCTCGTTCTTGGCGCGGTTGTCGGTCATTTCGGGCTCGGGAGTTGGGAAAAGGGAGTTGGGAAAAGGGAGTTGGGAGTGGGGAGTGGGGAGTGGGGAATAGGGAGTTGGGGATAGGGAACCGAGGGGAGTTTGTTTCTACTCCCTACTCCCAACTCCCTACTCCCTACCCACTACCCACTCAATATACGTCGCGCTGGTAGCGGCCGGCCTTGCGGAGTTCGGCGAGTTTGGCTGTACCAGCTTCGTTGCCGCCGAGGATGCGGACCAGGGTGGCGTCAACGTCCTTGGCCATGCCTTTTTCGTCGCCGCAGACGTAAACGTGCGCGCCGTCATTGATCCAACCTAACACCTCATCGCGGCGTTCCCACAAACGGTGTTGGACGTAGATTTTCTCGGGCTGGTCGCGGGAGAAAGCGACGTCGATGCGCGACAGTGCCTTGGCGGCGATGTGGTCTTGCCATTCAAGCTGGTAGAGGAAGTCGTTCGTATAGTTGCGCTCGCCAAAGAACAACCAGCTTTTGCCGACAGCACCGGTTTCAGCGCGGTCTTCGATGAAGCCGCGATAGGGCGCGATGCCGGTGCCAGCACCAATCATGATGATGGGGCGGGCCTGATCTTCGGGGAGGCGGAAGTGGCGGTTGGGTTTGACGTAGATGCGAGCGGTGTCGCCCACTTTGCGGCGGTCGGCGAAGTAGGTTGAGGTAACGCCCAAGCGGTCGTGGCCGTGGCTGTTCCAGCGGACGGCACCGATAACCAAATGAGCTTCGCCTTCGTGGGCGCGTTGGCTGGAGGCGACCGAATACAGGCGGCCGGGAAGCGGGCGAAGCAGGCCGAAAAGCTGGGCGGAGGTGAGCTTTTCGCGGTGCTCGGCGAACAAATCCAGCAATTGCCGGTCAGCTGCGTATTGCGCGAAACTCTCGCCTTGGGCGAGCCAGGCAATATCGGTCCGGCCGGTGAGTTTGGCGAATGCTGCAATAACTGGTCGCGAAAGCGTCGTGATGTCGTGGGACGTCACGAGTGTTTTAATGAGGCCCGCATTGCCACCAAGGCCGACCGCATCGAGCAGCTTTGCCGCCAATTCCGGGTCATTGGTGGGCAGCACGCCGATTGCGTCGCCGGGCTGGTAGACAAAACCGCGCGCGCTGGACGACAACTCCACATGCCAGGTTTCGCGTGACGACCCCGACCCATTGAGGTTGATCAACCCGCTGATCTCCGCCTCGAGCGGGTGCTCGGCGGTGAATTCGGGCTCGTCGTCATCCAACTCGGGTCCCGATGATTTGAAATCGACGTGAACAACCTTGGACGGTTCGGCAGGAGTGAACGCCTTGAGGGTGTTGTCGGTCCAGGCGGCAGCCGCCTTGGCGAAATCGAGGTCCAGATCGACGCGGAGGGCAGTGCGCTGGGCACCCAGCGCTTCAAGGCGGACATCGACGGCTTTCCCGGTGGCGCAAAACTGCGCATAAGCGGTGTCGCCTAAAGCCAGGACTGCGAAGTTCAACTTCTCCAAGCGCGGCGCGGTGTCCGACATGAGCGCGGAATAGAAATCAATGGCGCGTTGCGGCGGCTCGCCTTCGCCCCACGTCGCCACGTAAATGATGACGTTCTGGGCTTTGGCCAGAAGTTCCACGCTGTAGTCGGCCAGATCGAAGACCTTGGCGTCGAAACCATTCTTCTGGGCGGCTTTGCGGGCCTTGAGCGCGAGACTTTCGCAATTTCCTGATTCCGAGCCGTACAGAATGGTCAGCGGCACCTTAGGCCGGGCAGCGGCTGCGGCGGCAGGACCGGCTTGGGCTGCATCAAAACCTGAGAGAAAGCCGGCGAGCCAGTGGCGCTGTTCGCGTGTTGCCCGGGTGACGATATTGTTCAGCGCGGAAATATCGTCGGGAGCAAACGGAGCCGTTTTCGGGAGCAAGGGGGCCACCATGAGGGATTCGTCTCCAAGAGGACTAACGAAGGCACGAGCCGCAGTTCGCGCCATGCGGGAGGGATGCGGACACGCAGGTTACGGGCGTCTCATAACACGATCTGGAATAGTTTTCTATGTAACAGAGTGGATCGTCAGAAAAAAGAAACATAATTCTAATTATGTGCCACCTTTTGGTATTCTGTGTTGTGCTTCTTGTTTTGGCGAGTGCAGCCGCCCCGTTTGACGTTTGCCACACACGTTTGTGAGGCAGTGTTGAGTTGCGCTGGACATGCTGGACATGATGTAAACGATTGCACAACGGTGGATCTTGACAAATTGTCGCCCATCCGTTGACTGAGGCGGCACAAAAGTGCCCGCACTCAGTGGGTGGTCCTCGGCGGGGTCATCTGGTGGATGAAGGTTCAAATCACCCTTTTGGAGGATATCTTATGAAGATCTGGAACAAGCCGCAAGTTCGCGAGCAGGCCGTTGGCATGGAAGTCACCGCCTATCTCCCAGCTGACATCGACCTCATCTAAGGTCATGTAATCGGGCACGTTCACGTCTCGTGAATCGCGCGATGCGGCGGCCGGTAATCCGGTCGCCGTTTTCATGTGCGGCGCGTCGATCATGTATGAACAAGCGGCTGTGGTCGCTATGGAAATTGCTCTGTCGCATGAGACAGAGCAAGCCGGTGCCGGGTGAGGCCTCTTTGCCGCAACGTGTTCGAGTGGATCGCATCTCCTGCGCGATCCGTACTCTTCGAAGGCTGACATGATCATCAAGATATTGGGCTCCGCTGCGGGCGGCGGCTTCCCCCAATGGAATTGCAACTGCCGCAACTGCGCGAGTGCGCGGGCCGGGCATCGCAATTTCAAGCACCGGACGCAGTCGTCACTCGCGGTCAGCGCCGATGGGCAATCGTGGGCGCTGCTGAACGCATCGCCCGATTTGCGCCAGCAGATCAATAGTACGCCCGAACTTGGGGCGCGTGCGAGCAAGGGGCTACGTGACAGCCCGATCAAAGCGGTCGTCGTCACCAATGGCGACGTCGATCACATCGCGGGGTTGATCAATCTGCGCGAAGGGCAGAAGTTTTCAATCTATGCCGCCAGTCGCGTGATGGCGACGCTTGAAGCGAACTCTGTTTTCAATGTCGTATCGCATGAGAATGCGCCTCGGCTCTCGATGCCGCTCGATACGCCGATTGATCTCAACGGCGATGGCGTGGATCTTGGGCTGACCATCGAAGCGTTCGCCGTGCCGGGCAAAATTGCGTTGTATCTGGAAATCGAGGGCGCCAACTATGGCAGCAGGCTCGGCGATACCATCGGGCTGCGTATTCGCGAGCCGGCGACGGGAAAAGAATTTTTCTACATTCCAGGCGTGGCCGAAATTGAGGAACCGCTGGCGAAGCGGATTGCCGGGGCGAGCTTGCTGTTCCTCGACGGCACGCTGTTCACCGACGATGAAATGGTGTCCCAAGGGCTGTCGGCAAAGACCGGGCAGCGGATGGGGCATATCTCCATGTCTGGCCCGGACGGGTCGATGGCAGTGATCAAGCCGCTAAACATCGCGCGCCGGATTTACGTACATATCAACAATTCGAATCCAGCTCTCGAAGACGGGTCCGACGCCCGCCGCGCGGTGGAAGCGCAAGGCTGGGAAGTCGGTTTTGATGGCATGGAGGTGCGCCTATGACAAAACATTTGACGACGAAAATCAACATACCGGCGGCTGCGCCGATGTCCGTGCCTGAGTTCGAAGCAGCGATCCGCGCGGTCGGGGCCGAGCGCTATCATGACAAGCATCCGTTCCACCATGCGCTGCACGGCGGCAAACTGAATAAGGGGCAGGTTCAAGCCTGGGCGTTGAACCGCTACGTCTATCAAGACGCCGTTCCCCGCAAGGATGCGGCGTTCATGGGCCGGGTACTCGACCGCCAATTGCGCCGCGAATGGGCACACCGGATGCTCGATCATGACGGCCACGGCGACGAACCAGGCGGGATCGAACGCTGGCTGGTGCTGACCGACGGGTTGGGGCTTGACCGGACACAGGTGACGTCCATGCGGGCGGCATTGCCCGCGACGCGGTTTGCTGTGGAAGCCTATGTCACATTCGTGAGGGAACAGCCGCTGACGGTTGCGGTCGCGTCGTCACTGACGGAATTGTTCGCGCCCAAAATCCATAAGGAGCGGATTTCTGGGATGCTGGAAGGCTATGATTTTATAGATGATAAGGTCATGGCTTACTTCAAGCGCCGCTTGGTGCAGGCTCCGCGCGACAGCGATTTCGCGCTAGCCTATGTGCTGGCTAACGCCAAGACGCTCGAACAACAGGAAGCTTGCGTGGACGCGGTGCGGTTCAAATGCAACGTGCTATGGGTGCAGCAGGATGCGCTTCAGCATGCCTACGTCGAGGGCAATATTCCGCCCGGTGCATTCCGTCCTGAAACGGATGCCGGAGCCATCGAGCGCCGCCCACCATTGACACACGGTTGAGGATAACAACATGGCTGAGATAACGCCGCGGTCACGGGGCATTGCGACGCCGGAGGTGAAGCCCGCGCTGCCCAAGCACATCAAGATGCGCCACGATGCCGGACGCGGGCGGTGGATTGTGCTCGCACCGGAGCGGGTGTTTGAGCCTGACGAGACCGCTGTCGAAGTGTTGAAGCTTTGTGATGGCGTTCGCAGCGTCCACGATATCGCTTTGAAACTCGCTGCAGACTACAATGCGCCGGTGGGAGTGATCGAGGGTGACATCGTGCAGATGGTGCAAGACCTCGCCGACAAGGGAGTGTTGCGCCTATGAACGAAATTACGCCGATCGCGCCGACGACGAAGATCGAGTCATCCGTTGATCTGAGCTGCGTGCGCGCGCCGATGGGGCTGCTCGCCGAGCTGACCCACCGCTGCCCGCTGCAGTGCCCGTACTGCTCCAATCCGCTTGAGATGGACCGGCCCAACACCGAGCTATCGACGGCGGAATGGCAGCGGGTCTTTGCCGAGGCCGCGGGTCTTGGCATTCTGCAGTTGCATCTGTCGGGCGGTGAACCGACCGCGCGCAAGGACCTCGAAGAGCTGGTCGCGACGGCATCGAAGGTTGGGATGTATTCCAACCTGATTACGGCCGGCGTGTTGTTGACGAAGGACCGGCTCAAGGCGCTTCACGACAACGGGCTTGATCACATTCAGTTGTCGATCCAGGACGTGGACGACGCCAATGCGGAGAAGATTTCCGCCTACAAGGGCGGGCTTGCCAAGAAGCGCGATGTTTGCGCGTGGACCAACGAACTTGGCATGCCGCTGACGATCAACGCGCCGATCCACCGGGCAAACATCGAAAACCTGCCAGCAATCATCGAGTTCGCAGCCGAGATGGGTGCAGGAAGGCTCGAAGTCGCGCACGTCCAGTATTACGCCTGGGCGCTCAAGAACCGGGCGGCTCTCATGCCGACCAAAGAGCAAACCATGAAGACGGTCGAGGTCGTCGCCGCGGCGCGTGAAAAGTACAAGGGCGTGATGGTGTTCGACTTCGTCGTGCCCGATTATTACGCCAAGTTCCCCAAGCCTTGCATGGGCGGCTGGGGTCGCGGTTCGATGAACGTCACGCCAGCAGGCAAAGTGCTGCCGTGCCACATCGCCGAAAGTATTCCGGGCCTTCAATTCGACAACGTGCGCGACAAGTCGCTGTCGGACATCTGGATCAATGGTCAGGCGTTCCAGAAATATCGCGGCACGTCGTGGATGAAAGAGCCGTGCAAGAGCTGCGACCGGCGCGAGATCGACTGGGGCGGCTGCCGCTGTCAGGCGATGCTCATGACCGGCGATCCGACCAACGTCGATCCAGCCTGCTCGCTGTCGCCGCGCCATGCCGAGTTCGTGGCGCTGGCAAGCGTTGCGTCCCACGATAGCCATCCACCGGCCTTCGTTTACCGCCGGATTGGCACCGAAACGGCGGACAAATCCACAACCGGCGAGCTTGACGCCGGTTAACGACGATGTCTTGGGTTGGCTGGTTACCGATCTGCATCAGCTCCCGTTCACAATCGCTGGTGTATTCCCTGCGTGTGCAGCTTTGTCACAGCTTTGGGCAGTCGGCTCGCATGATAGGAATCCAACCCAGCCCGGCTCGACGGCCGGAGTGGATCTCAAGGGAGTTCAACAATGAAGAAGACGATTTTGGCGCTCGCGCTCGTTGCCGGCCTGCCGGTTGCTGCACATGCGCAAGATGCCGAAGCCGGCAAGGCTGTATTCAACGTCTGCAAGGCCTGCCATGGCCTGGGCGAAGGCGCGAAGAACCAGGTCGGCCCCTTGCTGAACGGCGTTGTCGGCCGCAAAGCCGGTGCTGTTGAAGGCTTCAATTATTCCGAACCCATGAAGGCTTCCGGCCTGACCTGGGACGAGGCAACCATTGCTGGCTATCTCGCCGATCCAAAGGGCAAAGTTCCGGGCAATAAGATGGTGTTCGCTGGTATCAAGGATGAGCAGAAACAGAAAGACGTGATCGCGTACCTCAAGTCGTTCGACAAGGACGGCAAGGCCGCCGCGAAGTAAGACGGGGTTCATCCTCTCGACATTGGAACCGCCGGGAGCCTCCCGGCGGTTTTTTGTTGGCTATAGCGGCACGACATCATCGTGGGGCACCCGGGTAAGCCAATCGGCGACGGTGTGGCCCTTGATGATGAGGTCGGGGGCAACGTCCAGCAGCGGACGCAGAACGAAGGCGCGAGCCGTCATATGCGGGTGGGGCAGGATCAACGTGGGATCGTTCAGCGTTTGGTCGCGGTAGACCAAAATGTCGAGGTCAATGACGCGCGGGCCCCATTTGATGGTCCGCTCCCGGCCAAGCTTTTGTTCGACACTCTGACAGCGGGCGAGCAGGTCGTAGACTGGCAAGTCTGTTGCAACTGATACGGTGGCGTTGACGAACCAATCCTGGTCGGTGACGCCCCATGGCGCGGTGCGGTAGTTCGCCGAGCGCTTGACGACGCGGACCTTCCCGTCCGCCGTCAGTGCGTCAATCGCCCCAGCAATATGCCCGGCCTTGTCGCCGATGTTGGAGCCCAGCGCGATGATGGCGTCGAACGGGGACGGGTTGGCCGGGGACGCTGCGTTCATTTATCGTGCTTGATATAGGTGAAGCGGGGATCGTCGGTGGGTGTGCCTTCGAGGGCAGAGGCTGTATCTTTGCCAGGTTGCCAGCCGACGACGTCCTCGATCTTTTTGGCGAGTTCCAGGTCTTTCATGGTGATACCCTTGGCGGAGTGGGTCACCAAGCGGACCTCGACCCAGGCATAGGACGCCGATAAATCCGGGTGATGCCACGCCGCTTCGGCGAGATGGCCGACGGTATTGATGACCATCAACGTGGCCTTCCAACCCCCTGTTTTATAAATCCGGCGGATCATTCCATCGTCCAGATGCCATTTAGGCAGGTGGGCCAGGAGCCATGCGTTGACATCGGCTTCAGGCATCGGCACTTCACGGGTTGCCATTCACGGTTTCCTCTGCTCTGGTCGCGGTGCTAGAATTTTATCTCTTCACCCGATCCGGTCTGTCCCTGCACCATATCCACCCGGCCAATTCCTGGCATCCCCAATTCCTGGCATCCCAAATTCCTGGCACCCCCAAATCCTGGCACCAAGACAAAGACATGTCCAACATCATTCCAACCCTTGCCGACGTGACTGGTAATGCGCCCGACGCGATCCACATCAAGTTGCCTGAGGATACAAAGCCGAAGTCGTTCCGCAAAGTGCTGGTGCGCGCGCCCGCCCGGCTTCATCTGGGGTTCCTCGATCCGTCGGGTTCGCTGGGGCGGCGCTATGGCAGCCTCGGGCTCGCGATCGATGCCCCCAAGACGAAGCTCACGATTGCAATGGCGTCGTCGTTTTCCGCTCATGGGCCGGAAGCCGACCGGGCTCTGCTGGCGGCTCACCGGTTTGGCGCAGCCTTTGCCCCGGATCTTAAATTCTGCGTCGAAGTTGAGCGGGCGATCCCACCGCATGCGGGCCTTGGATCTGGAACGCAACTCGCGTTGGCCGTTGGGGCCGGCGTGTTGAAGCTTGCCGGACAGACCAGGGCCTCGGCCGAAATCGGCGCATTGGCAGAACGTGGCGCGCGGTCGTCTATCGGGATTGGCGCATTTGAATCCGGCGGGTTCATCGTCGATGCTGGCAAGTCAATGGAAGCAGGCAAAGCAGGAGATCCACCCCCGATTCTCATGCGGACCGAGTTTCCGGAGGCGTGGCGCTGTCTGCTCATACTCGACGACAAGGCCGAAGGTGTGCACGGCGACCGCGAGTCGGCAGCGTTTGCCAGCTTGCCGGCGTTCCCGACGTCGTCGGTGGCGCACATTTGCCAGCTGGTGCTGATGCAATTGACGCCTGCGTTGCATGAACACGACATCGAGGCGTTTGGATCGGCACTGTGGGAAATTCAAGAAATCGTCGGTGCGCACTTTGCCTCCGCGCAGGGTGGATCGGAGTGGTCGAGCCCGGCTGTCGGGCGGATGGCGGCCAAGCTGAAAGCGGCCGGCGCGGTTGGGATTGGCCAAAGCTCGTGGGGACCTACTGGTTTTGCGTTTGTGCCGGATGAAGCCGTGGCGAAAAGCCTCTATCATTCTTTCGTAGGAGAGGCTAAGGCCGACGGGCTGAGGTTGCTTATCGTGCGCGGGCGCAACGCCGGGGCCAGCGTCGAAAGCATTTTCAGCTAACAAAACATCTTGCAGCTGACGCACCGCCGGAGCCCCCTATGAGCGACGCTACCCCCATTCTGCATATGCTTTCCCCCCAGAAGCACATGAGCCCGTTTGACGTGAACATGGCGTCCGATGCCGGTTTCAAGACCATCGTCCCCTACATCAACGTGACGGTTGAAGAAGTCACAGGACTGGTGCAGGACGCCATCTTCTCGCGCCCGCCCCAGGACGGCGTGCGCACAGGGATGTTCATCGGCGGTAAGGATGCAATTCTTGCCCTCGATATGATGGAAGCCGCCCGCAAGGCCATGGTGCCGCCGTTCCAGGTGTCGGTGTTCGCCGATCCGGCCGGGTCGTTCACAACGGCTGCCGCGATGGTCGCTTGCGTCGAGCGCGTCCTCAAGACGAAGTTCAACCGTTCGCTCAAGGGCACGCGGATTGCGGTGTTTGGGGCGACCGGGGTCGTCGGGTTTGCCTCGTCAATCATTGCAGCACTGGAAGGCGCACAGGTTCAACTCGTCGCCCATCGTGGCGTCGAGCGCGTCATCAAGAACGCCGCCATCTCCAAGGAACGGTTCGGGGTCGACCTGGAAGCCGTCAATGGGGAAACCGAAGAGCAGAAACGCGACATCATCGCTAATGCCGAGGTTATTTTTGCGGCCGCGGCTGCTGGCGTCCGCATCGTGTCGGCGGAGCATAAAGCGCTCGCCAAGCATCTGTTGGTGGCAGCTGACGTGAACGCTGTACCACCGCCCGGCGTCGATGGGATGGACCTGTTCATGGATGGCGCGCCATTGCCTGGCTGTGCGGCGCTGGGCGTGGGTCCGCTGGCCATCGGCGATATCAAGTACAAGACGGAATCTGGACTGTTCAAGCGCATGATCGCCTCAAAAGAGCCGTTGCACCTCGACTTCCGCGATGCATTCCAGATGGCGCGCGAGCTCGTTGGCTCGGCCTAAGTGAAGGCCAGGGGACTCGTCCCCTGGACCCCTTGCCATACTTTTTTCTGATCGAAGGTTCGTCATGAATTCGGCAGCGCCCCAACCCAGCGTCAATGCACGCGCGGCAAAGATCGTCGAGACCCTGGTGGCGGATGCTTCGGCTTTGC
>JANOVN010000241.1:0-29396 GCA_031417455.1 Hyphomicrobiaceae bacterium
AGCCTCAAGCCCGCGTCGCCTTCACCGGCAGCATCAGCACCACACCCACGATCAAAAACGCCAAGATCGACGCCATCCCGATCCGCTGATCGCCGGTCGCTGCTGTAACTGCGGCAACCACGAGCGGCGCAAGAAACGCCGTGGCTTTTCCAGAAAACGCGAACAACCCGAAATATTGAGTGATTTTGTCGGGCGGTGCCAACCGCGCGAGTAGCGAGCGGCTGGCCGCTTGCACCGGAGCCGACACCGCCCCGACGAGTACCGCGAACGCTAAGAACACCTGCTCGCCCAGCGACGAAAATGGCTTTGATCCAGCGAGCTTGGCCGCAACTTCCTTTGAAAACAGCACATGCGTCTTGTCGACCGACAAGATGCCGACCGCGCCGATCATCAGCAACACGAGCGCCCCGATAATAACCGTTTTTGATCCCAGCTTGTCGTCGAGGAACCCGCCCGCCAACGCGCCAAGCGCCCCGGTCAACGTGAGGACGATCCCGAAAATCCCAAGCTCCAGCGGCCCCCAATTGAAAACGAAGGCCCCATAGATCCCGCCGAACGTGAAGATCGCCGACAGCCCGTCGGAATAGAGCATGCGTGCCACCAAAAACAGCAGGATGCTCGGGTTCGAAGGCAACGCGCGCAGCGTATCGCCAAGCTCGGCCAATGCGCTGTGCTCGGCCTGCCCCGCTGTGGGCGCGCGCGGCTTATCCGGCACGAACAGGAAAAACGGCAATACGAAAATCACAAACCACAACGCTGCGAACGGCCCGGCCAGCCGGTCATACTGACGGCTCGCCGCGTCGAGCTTGATGAGCGGATCAAACCCCAGCAACGTCTTGCCGGTCTCGGGCACGGCGACGATCAACCCGACCATCAAGACGAGACTGACCAGGCCACCGAAATACCCAGCAGCCCATCCAGCCCCTGACAACCGGCCAAGCTGGCTATGCGGCACCAGCGTCGGCATGATCGCGTTGGTGAAAACCTGACAATACTCAGCCGACACCGCCGCCAGAACGAACGCCGCGAGCACGAGTAAGATCGTCCCATTCGACGCTGCCGGAACCGCAAACCACAGACCAAGCATGCCCAGGGTAAAGGTCGCGGCGAACATTGCGATCCACGGTTTGCGCCGTCCCCATCCATCGGCCAGCGCACCCAGAAATGGCGAGCCCACGGCGATGAACACGCCGGCAACAGCCGCCGCATAACCCCAAAGCTTCTGCCCGTCGGCGGCGTTACCCATCACTGCGGTGGCAAAAAAAGGCGCGAACAGAAACGTCGTGATGAGCGTGTAAAACGGCTGAGCCGACCAGTCGAATAGCGCCCATGAGATGAGCGCGCGCCTGGGTGCCGCCACTGAAGGAGCACCCGAGTCTGCGGCGGCGGCTGACGATTGCGACACGGGCGTCTCCTGAAACGGGCGCTATTGCAGAACGATCAAATGATTTGGAAACTCGTTGGCGTTGGCGTTGGCGATGCCCGGCGGGAAATGGTGCGCGAGATGCTTGCCGCATGATTCAATCGCCGTGACGAAGCCTTTGGCGGCTTCGTCGTTGGCAAGATCGCTCGTCAACTGGTTGACAATAGCCTGCCACGTCCCCTCCGGCACCTTCGCATGAACTGCCTTGTCGGCGATGATCTCGGCATAGCGCTCCGCGAGCGACACAAAGATCAGCACCCCCGTCCGACCCGGCGACGTGTGCAGGTTCTGCACCACGAACTGCTCCACTGCGCGGCGGTGTGCGTGCAGCTTTTTCACCCGGTCAGGCACGAACCACAATCGCACCTGCCCCGGCAATAGCAGCGCGACGATGATACCAAACACCGCGAGCTGGATCAGAAAAATCCACTGCACCGGATGCCACGTCAGGTAAATGAACGGCCACGGCACCAGTAGCGCCACCAGGGACGCGACGAGAAACGGCACGTACAAGTAGCCATCGCTCTGCTTGGCGACGATAGTGATGATCTCCCCACTCGTCTTGCGCTCCACATGCCCAATGGCTTTGCTGATCGCGACTTCTTCTTCGCTGGTGAACACGCTCATCGAAATTGGTCCTTTTAGCACCGTGTCTGTTCAAGCCGCGCGGCAGCGTCGATCTGCGTAGGTTGGGACGAGCAGGCGCGCCCTACCAGTCCCCAGAAGCGCCACCGCCGCCAAAATCGCCCCCGCCGCCAGAAAATCCACCCCCGCTGTCGCCGCCTCCACCGCCGCCAAAGCCGCCGCTCCATCCCCCCGACCCACCAGGGATGATGATCGGCCCGCTGTCGCGATATAGCCGCCGCCGTCTCTTCCCATCCGGCCCGATTGTCTGCGGCATCTGCGCGGCAGCCTGCATTTGCGCCCGGATCACAAAGATCACAATCAGCAGCCAGATCGCGAGTACCACATACTCCGAATAGTCGACGGGTGGCGGCGGACGCTTGGCCCGTTCGGCAAGCTCTGCTTTATCGCCTTCAAGAACCGCCTTGACCTCGGCGACTCCGGCCTTGATGCCGCCGGGAAAATCGCCGCGGCGAAACATCGGCAGGATGGTGTTGGAAATGATCGATCCAGCCCGTCCGTCCGGCAGCAAAGGCTCAAGCCGCCGCCCAACCTCGATGCGGACCTTGCGTTCCTTGGGCGCGACGATAATGAGAATGCCGTTGTCTTTGTTCTTTTGCCCGATGCCCCATTTGCGGCCAAGCTGATAGCCGAACTCGTCGATCGGATAGCCCTGTAGCGACGGTGTCGTCACCACCACGATCTGATCGGTAGATTTGACCTCGAACGCGGCGAGTTCCCTCTCCAGGTCTGCCCGCTGCGAGGCGGTCAGCAACCCGGCCTGATCGACAACCCGTCCAGTCAATTCTGGAAACGTCAATTCGGCGAAAGCACTGGCGAGCAGCGCGACGATCAACAAGGCCGTAGCGAGAACCGCCAGCGGCGCAGTGACCTTGCTCCAATCTTTGAACCGACCGTTAGGCTGCAGCACGTTAGCTTCCGCCATGTCGAAACTGACTCCAGATAAGGGCCGGATTTCTTCAGTAAAACCGGCCACCCCCTCTGCATGACCGGGTTGCTTGCCTTCGGGCTCGACCCGAGGGACCCGGCCATCGAGAGTGCTTTCTGGAAAAAGTGTGATCGGTTTTCCAGAAAGAAGCACGACAAACCAGAGAGCTAGGGTCCTTCCGCGATTCAATCAAAACCGGAAGGACCCTAGGGGCCACGCGGAGAGGCAGCGTTCGCGTCACCGCTTATTTCTTGAAGTCAACCTTGGGCGCTTTCATTTCTTCGGCCGGAATATCGAATGTCGCCAGTTCCTTGGTCGCTGGATACATGAAGCGCTTCCACCACACGCCAGGGATCGTCGTGATCTCGGTGTTGAACAACTGGACCTGCTTGATGTAGTCGCGCCGCGCGATGGCAACCCGGTTTTCGGTTCCAGCGATTTCATCCTGCAACTTGCGGAAGTTTTCGCCCGATTTGATATCGGGATAGTTCTCGGTCACCGATAACAGCTGGCGCAGCGCGCCGCCGAGCGAATTCTGCGCATCCTGGAATTGCTTCATCGCCGCCGGGTTGGTCAAAATGTCGGCGGGAATATTTATCTGCGCCTGTGTGGCCTTCGCGCGCGCTTCGATCACGCTGGTCAGCACCGACTTTTCCTGGTCGGCAAAGCCTTTGACGCTCTCGACGAGGTTGGGGATCAAATCCGCGCGGCGCTTGTATTGGTTGAGAACTTCCGACCAGGCGGCCTTCGCGCTCTGCTCATAGGTGGGGATGTTGTTGATGCCGCAACCAGCGAGCGGCGGCGTCAATGCGAGGATGGCGGCCACAGCTAGCGGGCGGCCGAAGCGGCTAAGGCGGTGGATCAACATGGCAGGACACTCTCTGATGGCAACAGATCTGAAACGATACCGCCTGCTGATTAGGACGGCGATGAGCTTAATGCAAGACAACCATGGTGAACCTTACATTGTCATGGTGCGGATTTGGGCGCGCTGGGAATAAACAGTTTACTCCCCCGCCATCGGGCCCCGCCGCCAAGCAAGCGCTTGGTAGCCTTCGGCCAATACTTTTGTAAGCAAAAAGAGCGCACGTCCACTGCACTGTTGCGGTTTGGACTACAACGCCGTTGCGCGGGTGCGCTGTTCCGGAGTATTGCAGAACCGCGAGGGAGCGAGCACGGCGTGCAGTTGTTCTTAGCGTTGCCACACTCGCAGCGTCATCTCCGTGCGGGCGGTTTCGTGACGATGCTCACGGCCGAGGGATAGGACGTCGTTTTATCATGCTGAATGCAATTGCGGTGATGAACACCAAGGGCGGGGTGGGGAAATCCACTCTGGTTCTGGCGCTGGCTGAAACGCTGTCCGTGTTTCACGGCAAGAACGTGCTCGTGATTGACGGCGACGCTCAATCGAGCGTGTCGTCGATGCTTATGACCATCGCCAATCTGCACAAGCTGCAGAGCCAGGGTCTGACCATGGTCGACTTCCTGGTCGCCAGCGTCTTGAGCAACCAGCAAGCCGATTGGACCCGCTTTGTCGTGCGCAACGTCTCCGATGTGGACGACGCGCGCTCGGTGTATCTGTTGCCGAGCGACATGCAGTTGACCCTGTTTGAGCGCGAAGTCTCAAAGGAAAATCTCCATGCCCGCATGCGCTCCGTCATCGCTTCGGTCCTGACCGACGCGCGCCGCGTGTTTGACGTGATCTTGATCGATTGCCCTCCCGGCCTATCGGTCTTGACCGAAAGCTGGCTGCGCGAGGCCGACTATCACATCTCGCCCACCAAGGCGGATTACGTGTCAATCTGCGGCCTCGAAGTATTCCGCCGTTTCAAGGCTTTGAACCCCGAGATGGGCTTTGCCCGCAACCTCGGCGTCATCATCAACATGAAAGATAGCCAGTCGCCCGCCGACGAGGACTATCACGCCTGGCTTCGTTCAGACCCTGAAAACCGTTGTTTCACCCAGGCCGTACCGCGCCTCAATTCCTTGCAGGACGCCGCCCGTTTCCTGACCACCGAGCGCTCGTACGCAGCGAAATACCCCGGTGTCGTCGGCCACGCTATGAAAGCCCTCGCCGTCGAAGTCGTCGAGCGCATGGCTGAAGCCGAAACGCAAGCCCAGGCGGCCGCACCCGAGCCACCGTCGCTTGACCCAATCGAGAACGCAACGCCTCAAGTGGCGTAACAGCGTTGTTGAATTGAATTCAATCGCGTGGTGGCCGAGTTGAGTGCGGAGTCGTCTGAAGGGGAGGCAGGGGAACTTGCGTCCCCTTTTTTGTTTGAGAACGCCACTGGAACAATTCGAAGGCATTAGGCAACGTGTTGCCTTATGAGGCGTAAAACCACGCACAATTCCGCAAAACCGCTCACAGCAGGGCGCGGCCCCGGAAAGGGGAGTGTACTTCATTTGCCGGTGTTCATTGGGAAACATGGAGCGGGCGAACGGATTCGAACCGTCGACCCTGACCTTGGCAAGGTCATGCTCTACCCCTGAGCTACGCCCGCATCCATTTGTTTCCGCAGCAGTGCGCCGCGAGAAACGTCTTATGGCCGAACCTGATTTTGATTGCAAGCGGCAATCGCACCCGATGGGTGCAACTTGTCTCCAACGAACAAAGATACAGCCGCTGGCTGTTTAAATCGTTGCCTGCCGACCCTAAGTGCGGTTCATTCGCGCCAAACGCTGCCCCTGTGGCCCAACGCGTAGATCATGAGGAGTAGACATGGACCTAGGCTCAACCAAATTGCCCGCCGCTGCCGCAGACGTCGTCAAGGACGCCACCTCTGCGTCGTTTGCAAAGGACGTGCTTGAAGCGTCGAAAACCAACCTGGTGCTGGTCGACTTTTGGGCCCCCTGGAGCGGCCCCTGTAAACAATTGACACCGGTCCTTGAGAAAGTCGTCCGCAGCTATAACGGCAAAGTCCGCCTCGTAAAAATCAACACCGATGAGCAGCCCGCAATCGCAGGGCAATTGCGCATCCAATCCCTGCCGACTGTTTACGCCTTCAAGGATGGACGCCCACTGGACGGCTTCATGGGCGCCCAGCCCGAAAGCGCCATCCGGCAGATTATCGACCGCCTCCTCGGCCCTGTCGACGACGCGGATGCCGATCTCGAAGCCGTCCTGGCGTCCGGTGACGAAGCCCTCGCCGCCAACGACCTTACCGGCGCTGCCGAAGTTTATGCAGCCGTACTTGATGCCGACCAGGGCAACGTCCGCGCCCTGCTGGGTTTGACCAAGGTCTACATCCAAAGCGGCGACCTGACGCGCGCAGAGGCGACCCTCGACGTCATCCCCCCCGATAAACGCAAGCAGGCGGCTTACACCAGCGTCAATGCGCTGCTCGATCTCGCCAAAAAGGCCGGCACAACCGATAACAGCGCCGAACTTGAAGCCCGCGTCGCCGCTAATCCAGCCGACCATCAGGCACGCTCGGATTTGGCGGTTGCACTTGCCGCGCGCGGCGATAAGGAGCAGGCTGTGGAGCATCTGATCGAGATCGTGAGACGCGATCGCAATTGGAATGAACAGGCCGCACGCCAGCAATTGGTGCAACTGTTCGAGGCATGGGGTCCCAAGGACCCATGCACACTCGAAGGCCGCCGCAAATTGGCGTCGCTCTTGTTCCGTTAGACTCGACCAGACCAAGATCAGCTGCCGTTGGAAGGACACGCACGTGGCTCTCACCGAACGCTATAAACGGCCAGCGGATCTGCCGCAGCGGTTGGCGCTGTTTCCACTCCGCGGGGCCATCCTCCTCCCCCGCGCGACCCTGCCGCTGAACGTGTTCGAACCGCGCTATCTGGCGATGATCGATCATGCGATGTCGACGTCCCGCGTCATTGGTATCATCCAGCCCGAAGGCCGCGACGACGACGAGCCCGACACGATCGAAGGCCGCCCAATCGGACTTCGCAAAGTTGGATGCGCGGGCCGCATTACGAGCTACCAGGAACTGGACGATGGCCGCCTCATTATCACCCTGACCGGCATTGCCCGCTTCGACATCGTCGGCGAAGCCGCCACCGGCGAACCCTATCGTACCGCGACCGCCAGCTACGATCGCTTCGCCCAGGACTTCTCCATCGGCCTCGGCGAAGATCAGGTCGACCGCACCAATCTGCTGCGCGTCCTGAAAACCTACCTCGAATCCAACCGTCTGAAGGCCGATTGGCACGCGGTCCAGCGGGCGTCGAGCGAGTTTTTGATCAACATCTTGTCGGTCATGTGCCCCTACGGTCCCGAGGAAAAGCAGGCCCTGCTGGAAGCCGCCGACCTAAAAACCCGCGCCGAGGTCTTGATCGCGCTGGCGGAAATGGAGCTGGCGTCCGGCGGCGAGTCCGGCAACACGCTGCAATAAGGTGAGCCCGATCCGATGAGCCAGCCTGAGCAAACTCCCGCGACCCCTGCGGACGCACCGGACCCGGACCCGAAACCGAAAGAGCGTACCGAGCCCCGTACGCTCGAACTGCTGGTTTGCCCGCTGACCAAAACCACGCTGGAATACGACGAGCCGCGCCAGGAACTCATCAGCCGCCGCGCAAACCTTGCCTATCCGATCCGCTCCGGCGTCCCCCTCCTCACCCGGGAAGCCGCTCGCAACCTCGACGCCCCCATCAAGTAAGCGGGCACGTCCCTCCACACGTTCCCCCCAATTTGGTGTGGGCGAAAGCCCACGCGCGCAGCGCCATGCTGGTCCCCCGAAAAATACTTCGACCGCCATTCTCCTGCCCCCCCAATCCACGGGCTCATTCCAACCCCGGCACACGCACTAACCCCTTGTTCACCACGCCGCTTCAGCTTTCATCAAAGCCGCCGTGGTTTGGTAAACTGAACCGGCGGATGCGTTGATCCCTGCCTCAACACCGCCGGTAGAAGTGCGACCAACACGTGGACAGGCTTGAATGCACAACGCGCAACGAACAACGAGCAACTCGCAACGGCCTGCAACGCCAGCGGCTGGCCGCGAAACCGCGCCACCACGCACACCCGCCAATCCGCCCAAAGCTCAGCCCAACCTCGCCCGCACCCTGGCGACGGCGGCTCTGGTCATTTCTCTGGTTGCCGTCGCCTCGTTGACGAGCTTCCCCGAAGCCGGCAAGTTCGGCGTGATTTTGTCGGCGACGCTCGGCCTGATGGCCGTTCACTTGGCCCTGCGTAGTCCACACCCCAACCGCGCCGCAGAAGGCGCGCAGCCCCCGGTGGCTGCCGACCATCTCGAACGCCGCTTCGAGCAATTGCAGGACCTGCGCTGGGAGCTGCGCGACAACGACACCCGCTATCGCGAGCTGTTGGACAGTCTCGACGACATGATCATCCGCCGCGACGCGAGCGGTAAGCTGACCTTCGTGAACAACGCCTTCTGCCGCATGTTTGCCATCGACGCCCGCGATTGTCTTGGTAAGCCGTGGACTGCGCCTGTGGTCGCAATCGATGAGCCGCAAACCGCCTCGCCCGGATTATCCCGTCGCTATTGCCAAAAACTTGCCCTTCCCGGCGGCGAACGCTGGATCGAATGGCAGGAGCACTCGGTCCCCGTCCCCGGCAGTTGCGCCAATGAACTCCAATGCGTCGGCCGCGACGTGACCGAGAGCCGCCGCTACGAAGCGACGTTGCGCGAGGCGCGTGACGCAGCCGAATCAGCCAACCGCGCCAAATCGCGCTTTCTCGCGACGATGAGCCATGAAATTCGCACGCCCATGAACGGCATCCTCGGCATGGCAAGCCTGCTGGAAGATACGAGCCTCACGCCCGAGCAGACGACCTACAACCGCGCGATCGACCAGTCCGCCCGCAATCTGCTGAGCCTGATCGACGAAATTCTCGACTTCTCCAAGATCGAGGCCGGCAAGCTCGCCCTCGTCAATGAGCCGTTCTCGATTCTCCAAACCGTCCAGAGCGCAGTCGAATTGCTGGCTCCCCGTGCGCACGAAAAGAAGCTCGACATTGCAGCCCTGATCGAGGCCAACGTGCCCAAGGTCGTCGTCGGTGACCCAGCCCGCGTGCGCCAGATCCTGCTCAATCTGATCTCGAATGCCGTCAAGTTCACCGATCGCGGCGGCATCTCCGTCGTGGTCTTGGTCGCCCAACGCGACGATGATCAGGCCATGCGCATCGTCTTCGCGGTCGAAGATACCGGAATTGGCCTGTCGAAGTCCGATATGACGAGCCTGTTCGCCGAATTCGAACAGGCCGATTCCGCCGTGCAGCGCCGCGATGGCGGCACCGGCCTTGGGCTGGCCATCTCCAAGCGATTGGCCCGCGCGATGAACGGTGACATCACGGTCGAAAGCCAGCTCGGTCACGGTTCGACGTTCCGCTTTGAGCTGCCCTTGCACGCCTCCTCGGTATCGATTCCTGCAGAAGCCGAGCAGCCCTGCGCGAGTGCTGCGGCACCGCGCGTTCTGCTGACGTTCGACCGTCCCAAGGAACGCGCCTCTCTCGCCGCCTCCCTCGAAGCAGCTGGCGTCCTGGCATTTCAAGTCAGTCCCGCCGATGCGATCAAAGCAATCGAGCAGGCAGCCGCCGCGGGACGGCCGTTCGATAGCATTATCGTCGATGAATCGAGCAGCCCGGATGCCATGGGTGCCCTGCTGGTTCGAGCCCGTGAACTGCTGCCGGATCGCCCGGTGCGCGGAATCGTGCTGGTCAATGTCCTCGCGCGTGCGGGCCTTGCGCCCTACCGCAAGAAGGGCTTCGACAGTTACCTCATGCGCCCTGTACGGCCAGCGTCGCTGCTGGAGCAGATCGGTTTGGGCACCCAGCCGCCGGTCAGGACGCCCCAGCAAGCCAAAACTGCACCCATGGCGACTTCTCGTGTTGAGACACCTTCCCAAGCTGAAGAGCGCGTCTCGTATAGTCATGACGGCTTCGGCCCCAAACTCCCAGGAAACGTGCTGCTCGCCGAAGACAACGCCATCAACGCGCTCCTGGCCACCAAAGTGCTGGAGCGGGCTGGCTACAAAGTCACACCCGCCGTTACCGGCCTTGCCGCCATCGACGCTGTCAAGCAAACCTTCGAGCCGGGCGCCCGTCCCTTCGACCTGATCTTGATGGACATCTTCATGCCGGGCATGGACGGCGTTGAAGCTGCACGAGAAATCAAGGGGTTGCATCCAGGCGGTAACTGCCCTCCGATCATCGCTCTGACGGCAAACGCCTTCGCCGAAGACCGCCAGCGCTACCTCGATTTAGGTCTCGACGACTACTTGGCTAAACCCTTCGACCGCGCCGCCATGGTAGCCCTCCTCGCCCGCTGGTCCCCGCAATCGCGCCTCGACCCGGCCGCTTAGAGCCTGATCGTTTGAGATGGACCGTGCTCAGGCAAAAAACCTCCGCACAATGGTTTTTGCCTGACAGATGCGTCGTGGTTTCGCCGGACTGTCATGGAATCATGGTAACGCCGTGCAATGCCGGCGGAAATTGCCATGATGCACACGGCAACAGTCGGGCAAGGCGGAGGATTTCGTGAAGCACGTCGCACAACGAATGGTTGGCCGGTTGAAGCGCACCAAGGGTGCCGATAAGGCTGCCGATTTCTGGAAATCCGGGAGCGACCGCATTCCCCTCGGCGTGCTGGCCAGAGCCGCCCTCAAGACCATGGTCCCCAAGCAGATGGTGCAGCGCCTGCGCCCGCGCAAAGTTTACGGCCAGATCGGTGGCCTCGAAGTGCGCCTAGCCGAGACCCGGGCCGACATCAAGCGCGCCCAACGCCTGCGCTATCAGGTGTTCTACGAGGAAATGGACGCAAGCCCCTCGATCACCGCCATGATGCGCCGCCTCGACGAAGACCCTTATGACCCCATCTGCGACCATCTGCTCGTAACCGATCTCGCAGCCAAAAGTGCGACGAAGCCTTGGACGACCAAGAGCAATCCCAAGGTGGTCGGCACTTACCGCCTTCTGCGCCAGGAAATGGCCGAGCGCGGACGCGGCTTTTACACCCAGGGCGAGTACGACATCGCCCCCATGATTGCCCGCCAGCCTAAAGGCACGCGCTTCTTAGAGTTGGGCCGCTCGTGCGTGCTCGAACCCTACCGCACCAAGCGCACCGTAGAGCTGCTGTGGCACGGCCTGTGGACCTACATCCGCGAAAACAAGATCGATGTGATGATCGGCTGCGCGAGCTTTGAGGGGACTGATCCGCAACGGCATGCGATGGCGCTCAGTCTGCTCCATCACCAGTCGATGGCCCCGCCCGAGTGGCGTTGCCGTGCACAACCCCATCTGTATCGGTCCATGAACCTCATTCCAAAGGACCAGCTCGACCTGAAAGCGGCGCTGAAAACCATGCCGCCGCTCATCAAGGGCTATATGCGGCTTGGCGCGTTCTTTGGCGACGGGGCAGTCATCGATCATCAGTTCGGCACCACGGATGTGCTGGTCGTCCTGCCGGTTGCGAGCATCAACCCGCGCTATTTCGGCCACTTCGGTGCCCCAGACGAGCTCAAAAGCCGCGTTGCCCTGGATGCCTAAATCACCGCGTCGCTGTTCATCCACAGCTTCATCTACAACCCCTGCCCATTCCCCGATTAACCCTCTATGGTGACGCAAGGCAAACCGGAAGCTTGGATGGGCGTCTTGCGCACCAAGACCATAGCGGCGAAGGGAAACGAATTGGCAGCACAGCGCGGAACTGAGAAGCGGGTCGTCGTTCAATTCGAAGACAACAGGCACATGAGCCGCCTGCTGGGTGAATACGATGCAAATCTGGCGTTGATCGAAGACCGCCTCGGCATCGGGGCTCATGCCCACGGCAACTCAGTGATCCTGACTGGACCCGACGCCCCGGTCAATCTCGCCCGCAAAGTGTTGGAACAGAACTACGACCGCGTCTGTAAAGGCGAAACCGTTGGTCCCGGCGACTTCGATGGCCTGATCCGCCATATCCGCCAGGAAAATGCTCCCAACGACGGTCAGGCCCAGATCGCCACCCGCCGCCGCGTCATCAAGGCCCGCACGCCAGCCCAAAGCCAATACATCCGCGCGCTGGAAAAGATCGACCTCGTGTTCGGTATTGGCCCCGCAGGCACCGGTAAAACCTACCTCGCCGTCGCCTATGCGGCCCATTGCCTCGAACGCGGCGTGGTCGAGCGCATCATCCTATCGCGCCCCGCAGTCGAAGCTGGAGAACGCCTTGGCTTCCTGCCCGGCGACCTGAAGGAAAAGGTCGATCCCTACCTGCGCCCGCTTTATGATGCCCTCTACGACGTGCTTCCCCCCGAAAAGGTCGAGCGCGACATGGCGGCCGGGATTATCGAGATCGCACCGCTCGCTTTCATGCGCGGCCGCACGCTGACCAACGCCGCCGTAATCCTGGACGAAGCCCAGAACACCACAACCATGCAGATGAAGATGTTCCTGACCCGCCTGGGTGAGGGTTCCAAGATGTTCGTCAACGGCGACCCGAGCCAAATCGACCTTCCGCCGGGCGTGAAATCGGGCTTGATGGAAGCCGTCGATATACTCGATGGCGTTCCCGGCATCGAAACGATCCGCTTCGTGAACTCAGACATTGTGCGCCGTGACCTTGTGCAAAAGATCGTTGAGGCTTACGACAAAGGGAAATGACCCACCCCAGTCCCGATAAGTCGAGCCACCGTGATTCCAGCTCCAGCGTGCAAACTGCGCAGGGTCTTGACGCCGCAGACACCGACGACGATCCGCGACGGTTGACCGTCGATATCGTCCTCGACGATGTCGGCTGGTCGGTCTTCCCAGACGTTGAAGCAGTCGTGACGGTGGCGGCCGATGCGGTCGCTGCGTGCTCGGACCTGAAGCTTGGCCGCTCCGGTGCTACCATCGCCCTCTCCAGCGACGCCGACGTCGCAACGCTCAACGCCACGTATCGCGGCAAACCAAAGCCCACGAACGTGCTGTCGTTCCCGTCGAGCCCCTTGCCGCGAGGCGTCCGCGGGCCGCAACGCCGCTTCCTGGGCGACATCATTATTGCCCGCGAAACCGTGCTGGCGGAGGCGGCTGACCAGAATATACTGCCCGTTAACCATCTCCAGCACCTCGTCGTTCACGGCTTGCTGCATTTGTTGGGCTACGATCACGAAAACGATGGTGATGCCCACGTCATGGAAACCTTGGAAACCCGCATTCTTGCTGACCTGGGCATCCCAGATCCATATTCACTTATCTAAGCAAATTCACTTATCCAAGGAGGCCTGAGCCGAGCCGATGGCGAGCGATAGAACGAACGAACGATCCGACTTTCCAACGCCAGCCCTGGCTGCCGCGCTGCCGGGCGTCCCCGCCGATGATACCAAAGCCGCCGGTCACGGCTGGCTATCGGCCTTGCGCTCGCGCTTAGGGCTGCAGGGCGCGCCCACCTTGCGCGACACCATCGAAGGCGCCCTCAAGCAAGAAGCCGCCCACGCCTCCGCCTTTTCCGCCGAAGAACGCCAGATGATGCTGCGCATGTTGCGCTTTGGCGCTTTGCGCGTCGCCGACATCATGATCCCGCGTGCCGACATCATTGCGCTCGAAGAAACCGAACCGCTATCGGAACTGCTCCGCACCTTCGAGGCAGGCGGCATTTCCCGCATTCCCATGTACAACGAAACCCTGGACGACCCGCGCGGCATGATCCACGTAAAGGACGTACTGCACTGGCTGATCGAGGAAGGCGGCGTCAAAATACCCGAAGCGGGCAAGGCATCCGCCTCTGAACCAAGCACGGCATCCCCCGTATCCTCGCCCACAGCCGCCGTCGATACGATCACCGGAAACCTCGGTGCAATTGACCTCGCCCGCCCCATCACCGTTGCCAAAATTCGCCGCCCGATCCTCTACGTTCCACCCTCCATGCCGGCCATGAACCTGCTGCTGCGGATGCAGACCACGCGCATTCACATGGCGCTCGTCGTCGATGAATACGGCGGCACCGACGGCCTCGTCACCATCGAAGACCTCGTCGAGCAGGTCGTCGGCGATATCGAGGACGAGCACGACGAGGCCGAGGAGACCCATATCGACAAGGACGCAAGCGGTGTTATGACGGCCTCAGCCCGCACGCCCATCGCCGAACTCGAAAAAGTTCTGGCCCGTTCGATCGTGACCGAAGACGAAGCCGAGGAAGTCGACACCCTTGGCGGCCTCGTGTTCGCGATTCTCGGGCGCGTCCCCGTACGCGGCGAAATCGTCCACCATGCGCATTCGGGTCTCGAATTCGAAGTCCTCGACGCCGACCCGCGCCGCGTCAAAAAACTCCGCATCGACGCCTCCCGCCTGCTTGCCGTCCTAGCCTCCGACCCCAGCGGCAAATCCTAAACCTGCATCTAGCGAAAAGCACCTGCCGTGTGCTCACGCCGCAGTGACGTTTGGCGCCAGTGGATACACCCCCTCGTCCGGTGATATGACCGGCGGATGCTTGAGCATCCTTCCGAATTGAACCCAGCCGCCGCGCCGCTGACATGTGCGCCTCTTGGCGTTGTCGGCAAGGCCGCTGCCTGGGTCAGCTCCGCGCGCGGCTGGCGTCACCGCGCGCTCGTCTTTACAGCCGGTGCCGTCTCAACACTCGCCTTCGCACCGTTCTTTGCCTGGCCCGTCCTGTTCCTGACTTTCCCGCTGTTCGTCTGGCTCGCCGATGGCGTGGCCGACGCAGCCCGTCCCAAGCGCGCCACGGCGCTGGCCTGGTGGTGGTTCGGCTTTGGTTACTTTTTCACTGGCCTGTTGTGGGTCGGCGAAGCTTTCCTCATTGAAGCCGAGATCTTCGCGTGGCTACTGCCGTTCGCCGTTACCCTGTTGCCCGCAGGCCTCGCGTTATTTTGGGCTCTGGCCGGTGGCATCGCAGCCGCGGTCTGGCCTGCGCGGCATCAGCGGGCGCTGTGGCACGACGTAGCCCGCGTCCTCATCGTGGCCGTGACCATAGGCTGCGCCGAATGGCTGCGCGGTCACATGTTTACCGGCTTGCCGTGGAATACGCCGGGCATCGCATTAACCATGCCCCTTCCCTTGATGCAGGCAGCGAGCGTATTCGGCTTATACGGCCTGACGCTATGGGCCGTGTTCATCTGCACTCTACCATTGGTAGTATTCTGCAACAGAGATACATCTTTCAAATTGAAAAAAGCAACGACCGTTACAACCTTAGCGGGAATTCCTCTGCTAATTGCTTACACATTGGGCAGTTGGCATTTAGCAATGCCGCAATCTGCACAATTGGACGGCATTAAAATTCGCATTGTCCAGCCGAGCGTTCCCCAACGAGATAAATGGATCGCCGAAAAGCAGCCGGCCATCTTTGCCGAGCACCTGAACTTGTCCAAGCAGGACCAGTCCGGACAAATCGATAACCTCAATGGTATTTCCCATGTCATCTGGCCAGAAGCGGCAATGCCGTTTGGGCCACTGGATCATCCCGAAGCTCTCAGCGCCATCGGGCAAATGCTTCCCCCAAACGTCATCCTAGTAACAGGGGCTCTACGCCAAGAGCGCAACGAGCAGGATGGCACGCGCAAAGCCTACAATAGCCTGATGGCGTTCGGTGAGCAGGGCCGCCTCGTCGCGCTGTACGACAAGATCCACTTGGTGCCGTTCGGTGAATACCTGCCGTTCCAGCCGGTTCTGGAGGCCATCGGTCTGCAGAACTTAACGCGCCAGCGCGGCGGGTTCACCAAAGGTTTCACACCCAAACCGCTGATGACTGTTCCCGGACTACCGCCGATCGCTCCAATGATCTGCTACGAAGCAATCTTCCCCGATGAAGTAGCGCATGGGGTGGACCGTCCGGGGCTGATCCTGATCGTGACAAATGACGGTTGGTTCGGTAACAGTACCGGACCGTACCAACATTTCCACCAAGCACGAATACGGGCTGTCGAACACGGAATACCGGTTATTCGCGCGGCAAATAACGGAATCTCCGGGGTTATCGATCCAGAGGGCCGCATTCTAAAGTTGGTCTCGCTCAATCAAAGGGCGTCAATTGACTCGACACTTCCACGTAACAGATTAGAGACAATTTATGCCCGTTGGGGTGATTTCGTATTCTTGTTGAATTTGTTTATTTTCGCGGCGGTCGCTGGGCGGTTGAAAAGTTATCAGATAGGATAGTGGTGGCACTATTGCTTCCGGTTGACGATAGCGGTTACCGCATCTATTGATTGCATAGCGATGGGAGCTTTTCGATGTCCGAGCAGAGAAACATGTCAGACGATTCAAGCAACAACTCCAAGCCTCCCGCCAAGGAGCCTCCCGCCAAGGACGCTCCCGCCAACAAGGCTCCTGGCGACAAGGCACCCGGCGAAGAGCGTAATGCTCGCCGGGCAAACACCGTCGACGGCCACGTTGGCACGCGCGTGCGCCTGCGCCGGATGCTACTCGGCATGAGCCAGGAAAAACTTGGCGAATGCCTGGGGCTGACGTTCCAGCAGGTCCAGAAGTACGAAAAAGGCGTCAACCGCATCGGCGCGAGCCGCCTGTTCGATCTGGCACATGTGCTGGGCGTCCCGGTCCAGTTCTTCTACGACGAAATCGATCACGCCAATCACAACGGTCATCAAGCGATGGCAGGTTTTGCCGAACGCCCGGCCGAAACCTACGTTGTCGACTTCCTCGGCAGCCGCGACGGGCTTGAGCTGAACAAAGCGTTCGTGCGCATCACCGACCCAAAGGTTCGCCGCTCCGTTATCGATCTGATCCGGTCACTGGCGCCCCCCGAAGAAGCCTGACGATTGAACACTCTGCGATGTTTGGTCCAGGGGCATGTCCCTGGGCCAGCCTTGACCCTCTAGCGAAAACACTGCAACAAGGCCCCAATCCAAAGTTAACGCTGTAGTCCTGGGGGCCAAGTGGCACGCAAATCTTATTTATTCACGAGTGAATCCGTTTCCGAAGGGCATCCTGATAAGGTCTGTGATCGCATCTCCGACGAGATCGTCGATTTGTTTTTCCGCGAAGGCCCCAAGGCAGGCTTAGACCCCTGGGACATCCGCGCCGCCTGCGAAACGCTGGCCACCACCAACCGCGTCGTGATCGCCGGTGAAACCCGCGGCCCGCGTACGGTAACCAAGGATTGGATCGCCCATACCGCCCGCATGGCCATCCGCGACATCGGCTACGAGCAAGACGGGTTCCACTGGGAAAATGCCCAGATCGACGTGCTGCTTCATCCCCAGTCGGTGGATATCGCAGCCGGCGTCGACGCCAAGCAGCCCACCAATAAGGAAGAAGGCGCCGGTGACCAGGGCATCATGTTCGGTTACGCCTGCCGCGAAACGCCTGAATTGATGCCGGCCCCGATTTTCTATGCCCACAAGATCCTCGAAGATCTGGCGCACGCCCGCAAAGCCAAGATCGGCGACGCCGCCAAGCTCGGCCCCGACAGCAAGAGCCAGGTCACCATCCGCTACGAAGATGGCAAGCCTGTCGCGGTCACCCAGATCGTCGTCTCCCACCAGCACGTTGTCGAAGACTTGTCGTCCAAGCAGATCCGCGAAATCGTCGAGCCCTACGTCCGTAAGGCGCTCCCTGAAGGATGGATCGGCAAGGATTGCATCTGGCACATCAACCCGACCGGCAAGTTCTTTATCGGCGGCCCCGATGGCGACAGCGGCTTGACCGGACGCAAGATCATCGTCGACACCTACGGCGGTGCAGCCCCCCACGGCGGCGGCGCATTCTCCGGCAAGGACCCGACCAAGGTTGACCGCTCGGCAGCTTACGCCGCGCGCTATCTCGCCAAGAACGTGGTCGCAGCTGGCGTCGCTGATCGCTGCACCATCCAGCTCGCTTATGCCATCGGTGTTGCCCAGCCGCTGTCGATCTACGTCGACACCCACGGCACCGGCAAAGTCGATGAAGCCAAGATCGAACAGGCCCTGGCCAAGTGCATGGACCTCTCGCCCACCGGCATCCGCAAGCACCTCGACCTGAACAAGCCGATCTACGCCCGCACCTCGGCGTACGGCCACTTCGGCCGCAAGGCCGACGCCGACGGCGGCTTTTCCTGGGAAAAAACCGACCTCGCCGACAAGATCAAGACGGCGGTTTAACACCTCTTCCTCTCTCCGTTCCGGCGGGGAGAGGTTTTACTTGTTGGTTTCCTTAGCCGACCACTTCGCCGACGCAACCCAACAACTTGGCGCGACCCAGTAAGCCGCCGGGTTGATCGTAATGCAACCACGCGAGCACACCTTCATATTGGGTTTCCAAAGGGGTCACCCCTTTGGCCTTCACTTGAGAAGGACGCGTCACCCTCGTCTCGAGCGAGAGGCCCATGATCGAAACTCCCGTGCACGACAACGACGACGGCCATCTCCACACCGGCGAGATCCGCTCGTTCGGCCGCCGCCGTGGTCGAAAACCCGGGCCGCGCCAGCAGCGCCTCTGGGATGAACGCCTGCCTGATCTAGCCGTTGATCTGTCAAAGCCGCTCGCCGCCCAACTCCCGGCGGGCATACCTCCCCAGCTCTGGCTGGAAATAGGCTTCGGCGGTGCCGAACATCTCTTGTGGCAAGCCCAAGCAAACCCCCAAGCCTTCATCATCGGTTGCGAACCGTTCGAAGACGGCGTCGTCAAAGCCCTCGCTGGCATCGAAGATCACCATCTGACCAACGTCCGCCTCCACGCCGACGATGCGCGCCCGCTGTTGCGCTGGCTGCCGGATGCGAGCCTGGACCGTGTCTTCATCCTGTTCCCGGACCCCTGGCCCAAGCGCAAACACGTCAAGCGCCGCCTCGTCGGCACGCCAACGCTCGACCTGCTCGCCCGAGTGATGCAGCCGGGCGCAGAGCTGAGGATAGGCACCGATATCGGCGATTATGCCCGCACCATCCTGCTCGCGATGATGGCCCACAAAGACTTCATCTGGCCAGCTAAGGGCCCGCAAGATTGGCGCATTCGCGGCGACGACTGGCCCTCGACCCGCTACGAACAAAAAGCCATACGCGAGGGCCGCCCGCGCTATTACTTCCGCTTCGAGCGGGCGTAAGGCCCGAAGGAATGAGTCCCGCCACATCACCGCGTCGTTCAGCAAGCGGAACCAAAAGCGCGCAGCGGCGTTGTTGATGCGATCCCGACGTCGGGACCCTGTTCATTGAAGGGAAAATCGCATGGCCGTAGAATCTTTGATCATTCTGCTCATTATCGGCGCAATCGCTGGCTTTCTGGCTGGCATTATCGTCAAAGGCTACGGCTTTGGTGCCGTAGGTAACATCGTCGTCGGCATCGTCGGTGCTATTTTTGCAGGGTGGCTGTTGCCGCGCCTCGGCCTCTTTCCCGGCGGCGACATCGTCGGCCAGATTATTTCGGCCACTATCGGCGCAGTCGTCCTGCTTGCGCTGATCGGCGTGTTCCGCCGGGTCGCCTAACGATCACTGCCTCCTCCAGGAGCCTCAACGCCTGTCCTCACGGATGGGCGTTTTTTTTGCCACCGCCTAATTGATCCGCCGGTCCTGATGATAGGTCGGAATTTTGAGCGCGCTGTTGAGCGCGTGGGTGCATTCATCGGCGATTTCGCAGATCCGCGACTGGCTCTCGGTCTGGTTCAAAATGACCGCGCCGAGCATGGCGACGAGCACTTTCTGCAAAGCCGAGTCGGCTTCGGGCGGCCCCCGCTTGGCAGCCGCCATCGCCAGCAAGACAGCATCCTCGATGCGCGAGACATGCTCTGCGCCGATGATCGATTTTAGGTCCTGGTACGCCATGCAACTTCTCCCCAATACAATTGAAGTCGGTAGCGCAGTCGGGTCAACCGTTAGTTTTTATTCAGCTTTTGTCAGCAAGCAGTAAGAAGCATTTTGGCCACACAGTGGCACTGAAGTGCCTATCCAGCGTTGCCGAAAGGCTCCGATGCTCGGTTGGATGGCGGTGGGTGGGATTGTTCCGCGGTGTGTCCTCTCGTCACCGTCGCAAAACGCCGTCCCGCGAATTTTCTTGCAAAAGGCCGGTTCCTCGGCTACCAAATCTGGCACTCCACTCACTTAACTGAGCCGACACGATGCAGGGCCGCAAGGTCCGGCCCGAAAGCGCTTTTCATCGTCCAAAACGAGATACCGACCCATCGTGACGAACCCCAATACCGGCAACAAGACCGGCAAAGCCGAAGTTCTCGGCGAGCCAAGCGATCAGGCCCCCGCCACAGCAGGCGCTGCCTCGACCGAGCGCTTCATCGTGGAAACAGGGCTTGCCGCCCAGTTCGCGGCCATCGTCGAGCCCACGATCATCGATCTGGGGTTCCGCTTGGTGCGCGTGTCGGTCCAAGGCAAGGAAGGCAAGACGGTCCAGATCATGGCCGAACGGCCCGACGGCACGATCTCGATTGACGATTGCGAGACGATATCCAAGCAGATTTCCCCCGTTCTCGACGTCAGCGACGTGTTGGCTGGCGCCTACCGCCTCGAAGTCTCCTCGCCCGGCATCGACCGCCCGCTCGTGCGCCCCTCCGATTTCGCCGACTGGGAAGGTTACGAAGCCAAGGTCGAACTGACAGAAGCCGTCGATGGCCGCCGCCGCTTCAAAGGCCAACTGCACGGCTTCGAAGACGGCGAAGTCTTGATGGAATGCGACGTTGAAGGCGCTGGCCGCCAGATCCTCGGCTTTCCGGTACACCTAGTCTCCGACGCCAAGCTCGTCTTGACCGACGATCTCATCCGCGAAGCCCTCACCCGGGCCAAGAAGGAGAAATCCGGTCGCCCCGGCGACGGGATCGAGTTGGACGAGAAAGACTTCGAACCAACAACTGAAGAACCGCACGACTGACCAGACGACCCCGCGCACGATCAATCAAAAATCGTTTCATTCAAGAGGACTAATCCCATGGCCATTGCTGGCATTTCCGCCAACAAGCTCGAGCTTCTCCAGATCGCCGATGCGGTCGCCCGCGAGAAATCGATCGACCGCAAGATCGTGATCGAAGCCATGGAGGAGGCCATTCAAAAGGCCGCCAAAACCCGCTACGGCGCGGAAAACGATATCCGCTGCGAGATCGACCCGCGCACTGGCGAAGCCAAGCTGTCGCGCGTGCTGGCCGTCGTTGAAAAGGTTGAAGTTGCCGAAACCCAGATTTCCCTCCCCGACGCCGTCCGCCGCAATCCTGAAGCCAAGATCGGCGACCTCATCGCGGAAACGCTTCCTGCCCTCGAATTCGGCCGGGTCGCCGCCCAAAACGCCAAGCAGACCATCGTCCAGAAGGTTCGCGAAGCCGAACGCGACCGCCAGTTCGGCGAATACGCAGGCCGCATTGGCGAGATCATCAACGGCACCGTCAAGCGCGTCGAATACGGCAACGTCATCGTCGATCTGGGCCGTGCCGAAGGCATCATCCGCCGCGATGAAATGATCCCGCGCGAAAACGTCCGCCTAGGCGACCGTATCCGCGCCTACATCTACGACGTCCGCCGCGAACCTCGCGGCCCGCAGATCTTCCTGACCCGCGCCCGCTCCGAATTCATGGCCAAGCTGTTCGCCCAGGAAGTGCCCGAAATATACGACGGCGTCGTGGAGATTAAATCGGTCGCCCGCGACCCCGGTTCGCGCGCCAAGATCGCCGTCATCTCCAAGGATTCATCGATCGACCCCGTCGGCGCGTGCGTCGGGATGCGCGGTGCCCGCGTTCAGGCGGTGGTGAACGAACTCCAAGGCGAAAAAGTCGACATCATCCAATGGAACCAGGAAGCGGCGAGCTTCATCGTGAACGCGCTCGCGCCTGCCGAAGTCAGTAAGGTCGTCCTCGACGAAGACAGCAACCGGATCGAAGTCGTCGTCCCCGAAAGCCAGCTCTCGCTTGCCATCGGCCGCCGCGGCCAGAACGTGCGGCTTGCCTCGCAGTTGACCGGCTGGAACATCGACATTCTGACCGAGCAGGAAGAAAGCGAACGCCGCCAGAAAGAATTCGCCGAACGCTCGCAAGTCTTCATGGACGCCCTTGATGTGGACGAAGTCATCGCCCAATTGCTGGTGACGGAAGGCTTCGCGACCGTCGAGGAAGTCGCCTTCGTCGAAAGCAGCGAAGTGGCCGGCATCGAAGGCTTCACCGAGGAAACCGCCGAAGAAATCCAGGGCCGCGCCCGCGAATTCCTGGAGCGCATCGAGACCGAACGCGACAATAAGCGCCGCGAATTGGGCGTCGCCGATGAACTGGCTGAGGTGACCGGCATGACGACGGCGCTCATGGTGGCGTTCGGTGAAAACGGCATCAAGACGGTTGAAGACCTGGCCGATTGCGCCACCGACGATCTGATCGGCTGGACCGAGCGCAAGAAAGACAAGAAGGACAAGAAAGACAAAATCGCCGGCCCTGCCAGCGAAGCCATCAAGCATAAAGGCGTGCTCGACGGCACCGATTTTGGCCGCAAGGAAGCCGAGGACATGATCATGTCCGCCCGTGTTCTCGCAGGCTGGATCAAAGCCGAAGACCTCGTGCAGCCAGAGCCTGCCGCCGATCATGAAAACGCCGAAGCCGAAGCCGGAGACGAAGCGCATTCTTGACGTTTACAACTTAGAGGACATCGCGTTGACGCAAGCAGCCGATCCACAGTCCGCCCCAACCGGGGAGATAGCCGACGAGCCAGAGCTCACCGGCCCAGTGCGGCTGTGCGCGCTGACGCGGACGCCGCAGAACATCGAGGACCTGATCCGCTTTGGCGCAGGCCTCGATGGCGTTGTCGTGCCTGATCTTGCCATGCGCCTTCCCGGTCGCGGCGTCTGGGTCGGCCTATCGCGCACGAACGTCGAACAGGCGGTCCGCCGCAACGTCTTCGCCAAAAGTTTGAAGCGCAACGTCACCCCTCCCGCCGATCTCCCCGAGCGTATCGACGCACTGATGCTGAAGCGGGTGCTCGAAGCCCTGTCCATCGCCAACAAGGCTGGCTTGGTTATCCCGGGTTTCGCGAAAGTCGATGAAGCCTTGGAAACTGGCAGAGTCGCTGGTTTGTTCCATGGTAAAGACGGGGCAGCCGACGGCACGGAACGGCTCGATCGGAAGTTTCATGCGATCTCGGCGGCCAACGACTATGTGGGCCCCATCGTCTCAGAGCTAACAATTGAACAAATCAGTTTGGCCATTGGCCGGTCAAATGTGGTACATGCTGCAATCATATCTGGTGGAGCAGCGGCGAGGCTGCTGGACGAAGCGAGGCGGCTAGTACGCTATCGAGCTTCTCCAGACGCGTCGTAATTTGCATTCGCGCCTTTAAATCCTTGAGAGTTTGGACGGAAAATCGCATGACGGAAACGAAAGACCAGACCGGCAAGACAGTGAGTGGGGGCGCGCGCAAGCCGATGACCCTGCAGCGTACGGTCGAGTCTGGTCAGGTGCGGCAGAACTTCAGCCATGGCCGCTCCAAGGCCGTGGTTGTGGAGAAAAAGAAGACCCGCAAGCTCGTCGGCCCCGAGCCGGTGGCCGAAAAGCCGGTCGCTGCCGCCCCCATTGTGGTCGAACAGCGAACACCCGCGCCCCGCGAGGCCGTCAGGGCTCCCGAACCAGTCCGTCAGTCGCCAGCCGGCAAGACGCTATCTGTGGGAGAGCAAGACGCCCGCGCCCGCGCTTTGGCGGCAGCCCGCGTCCAAGACGAAGCCGACCGCAGCCAAGCAGCCGATCGCGAGCGTCAACGCACAGCCGACGAGGCGGTCGCCGCCGCTGCCCTCGCGGCAGCGCCACCCGTTGCTGTCGAGCCGGTGGTCAAAACCGAAAGCCCGGCTCCTAACGCCGGAGCTCTGGTCGCCAATCTAGAAAGCACCGCTGCGCCCGTAGCCAGGGCTGCACCGCACGCCTCAGCAAAGCCCGCGACGCCAGCCCCCGCAACTCGGGCACCAGTTGCCCGCCCGGCGGCGTCTTCAAACTCGACCGCCCCGCGCAGTCCAGCACCGTCGCAGGCGTCGGGTACCCCCGCGGCCCGTCCCTTCCCGGTTGCAAGCTCGCCGCGTCCGCCCATGTCGGCTCCTGCTGGTGCAAACCGTCCTGGCAGTTCCGCTCCATATGCACGCGGCACGGATGATCGCGGCCCGCAACGGTCCAATGCACCAAGTTCAGGTGGTTTCGACCGCCCGCGCAGCCCGTCGCCTTCGGGTTCACCAGCCTTTATGCCACGCGAAGCCGGCCGTCCCCGCAACATCGAATTGCCGCGTGACCGCCGTCCGGTGATCGTCGCCCCAAGTGCGCCTGATCCCTCGACCGAGATCAAGCGCCCGACGCGTCAGGTGCCGGTGCGCGCCGCAGCCGTTCCCGTGACCGAAGGAGATGACGAGGTCCGCAAAAAGCGCGGCGGCGTCATCGACTATTCCAAGATCCCCAAAGCCCCGCCCAAGCTCGACGACAACAAGACGCGCGGCAAGCTGACCATCAACAACGCCTTTGACGAGCATCAACGCGAGCGCTCGCTTGCGTCCTTGAAGCGCAAGCGCGAACGCGAAAAGCTCAAGGCGATGGGCATCTCCCAAACCCGCGAGAAGATCGTGCGCGAAGTGATCATCCCGGACGCGATCACGATCCAGGAACTCTCCAACCGCATGACCGAACGCGGCGTCGACCTCATCAAGTTCTTGATGAAGGAAGGCCAGATGCACAAGATCACCGACGTGATCGATGCCGATACCGCCGAGCTGATCGTGGCCGAGTTCGGCCACACGGCCAAGCGCGTTTCCGAAGCCGACGTCGAAATCGACTTCGTTGGCAAGAAGGACGAAGACGACTCCTCGATGGTCCCCCGCGCTCCCGTGGTCACCATCATGGGCCACGTCGACCACGGCAAAACCTCGCTGCTTGACGCGATCCGCTCGACCAACGTGGTTTCGGGTGAAGCCGGCGGCATCACGCAGCACATCGGTGCCTATCAGGTCCTCACGCCCTCCGGCGACAAGGTCACCTTCATCGATACTCCGGGCCACGCAGCCTTCACGGCCATGCGTGCGCGCGGCGCTAAAGTCACCGACATCGTCATCCTCGTGGTGGCCGGCGATGACGGCGTCATGCCGCAGACGGTCGAAGCGATCAGCCACGCCAAGGCTGCCGGCGTCCCCATCATCGTCGCCATCAACAAAATGGATAAGGCGCAGTCCGATCCACAGCGCGTCCGTACCGAGCTGCTGCAACACGAAATCGTCGTCGAAAGCCTGTCGGGCGATACGCAGGACGTGCTCGTTTCGGCGACCAAGCGCATGAACCTCGATAAGCTGCTCGAGGCCATCCAGCTCCAGGCCGAAATCCTCGACCTCAAAGCCAATGTTGAACGTCCAGCCGAAGGCGCGGTCATCGAAGCCAAGCTCGAACGCGGCCGTGGTCCTGTCGGGACGGTCCTCGTTCAACGCGGCACGCTCAAGGTCGGTGACATCATCGTGGCTGGCTCCGCCTGGGGCCGCGTCCGCGCCCTCATCGACGACCACGGTGCCAACACGCCAACCGCTGGACCCTCGGTTCCCGTGGAAGTCTTAGGGTTTGACAGTGCTCCAGAAGCCGGTGACGCGTTCGCCGTCGTCGAAAGCGAAGCCCGCGCCCGTGAAATCACCGATTACCGCATCCGCAAGCGTCGCGAGACGCTGGGGTCGGCCGGTACGCCGCGCACTCTCGAACAGATGATGCAGAACCTGAAAGACGCCGCTGGCAAGCAGGAGTTCAATCTCATCCTCAAGGGCGACGTGCAGGGTTCGGTCGAAGCCATCCTCGGTTCGCTCGCCACGGTCGGCAACGACGAAGTCATGGCCCGCATCGTCCACTCGGGCGTTGGCCAGATCACCGAGTCCGACATCGCGCTTGCTAACGCATCCAAGACCATCGTTATCGGCTTTAACGTCCGCGCCAACGCACAAGCCAAGCACGCCGCCGAACAGCAAGGCATCGAAATCCGCTACTACTCGATCATCTACGATCTGGTGGACGACGTGAAATCGGCCATGTCCGGCCTCCTCGCCCCAACGAAGAAAGAAAACTTCCTCGGCTACGCAACCATCCGCCAGGTCTTCAACATCACCAAGGTCGGCAAGGTCGCGGGCTGTATGGTCACCGACGGCAAGGTCGAACGCGGCGCGAAAGTCCGTCTGTTGCGCGACAAGGTTGTAATCCACGAAGGCACCCTCTCGATCCTCAAGCGCTTCAAGGACGAAGTGAAGGAAGTTCCGATGGGCCAAGAGTGCGGTATGGCCTTCGCCAACTACCAAGACATCCGCGAAGGCGACGAAATCGAGTGCTTCCAAGTCGAAACGATTGCGCGGACGCTGTAAAAATGACCGGCGGCAGACCTATCGTGATGGGTCGCCGCCGGACCTTCTGACTGAGTGAAGAGCGACCGATGGCAGGCGAAAGTTCACACTGGCTGCTCGACATGGCGACGTTTCACGGTTTCCGTGACGAACGTCCCAAGGAAGAAAAGTGGGAATTGATCGATGGTCGCCCCGTCATGTTGCCACCTCCCTCGCTCATGCATCAGCGCATTTGCCGTAATCTCGAGACGTTGCTGAACGAGCGTTTGCGCGTGGTGAAGCCAGATTGGGCAGCTGATCGCGAAATTGGATTGCTCATTCCCCAGGATGAGAAATTCAATCCCGAGCCCGACGTGACAGTCATAGATACCGAAATCGAACTCGGGCAACTATATGCCGAGCGCTTCTATTTCGTCGCCGAAGTGCTGTCTGGCAGCGACAAGCCGTGGGTGCTCAAAGCCAAGCTCGACTACTACAAGCGTCACGAACCGTGCGGTGCCGTCCTGTTCGTCCGGCAAGACCAGATCATTGCTGAACTGTTTACGAAATCAGACGGCTGGGCCAAGGCTGACCTCGCTATGATCGACCGGGTCAATATTCCCAACATCGGCGACATCGGCCCTCTGTCGGACCTTTACCGCTACACGCCGCTCTCCCTTCGCCCTTGATAACATCAACCATGAATTGTTGTATCCGTTTGGCTTCTGCCGCTTCAAAAATCCTTCATAAATCCAGTTGCCTATGTTGAACCCCCGCGAATCTCGATAACGGTCGAGATCAACTTGAGGGGGTGCATATGACCGTCATGCGGATGACACCGATCTATCTCGCCGCAGATATGGAGCAAGCACAGCGCCATTACGAGCGCCTGGGCCTCCACGCCCGGCAAACCGACGAGCCCGGCTGCGTCGGCTACTTCGACGCTACCAACACCAGCCGCGTGATCGTGATCGGCGACCGCCACGCCGCAAAAACGATGCCACCTGCGGCCATCGAAGTGCTGCGCGAAAAGGGCGGACTGTACGTCTGGGTCCATTCCATCGACGAGACCGACATCGACGGCGAAATCCTCGGCGAAATGCTCACCCCCTACGGCACGCGCGAACGCTTCATCGAAACCGAGGACAGCCTCACCGTACTCGCCGAAAAGCTCGACCACTTCATAGAAATCCCCCGTCGCACCAACTGATGGCGGGCGCGCGTGTAATACCAAACCGCATAAGTACTGACTTATGCGGTTTGGTACCCGCGCGTGGGGTTGCCTCGCCGCAGGCGATCTTCCAGATCGACGCGGCCACGCGCCAAGCAAAGAGAATACCAGCCCGCAGCCTGTCGAACGAAGAGTCAAAACTTCTGCGGGTTGGTATAACGACCGTTATCGCAGGCCTTGGTGACGAGCTGGTTGCAATCTGGCCCCAGCCGCTCTAACAGTCCCCTTGGTATTTGAACGAAAGGCCGCGCGCGGTTCGACCCCGCAGCGGATGTGACATGGCAAGAGACAATTCAAAATCGCGGTCCAGCGGTAGCAGATCGCGTGACGACGACGACGACCGCAAAGCCCGCCCCAAATCGAGATCGGCGACCCCCGGCGCACCCGCTGGTCCCACGCAACGCATGTTGCGCGTCGGCGAAATGATCCGCCACGAACTGGCAGCCGTCCTCTCGCGTGGTGAAATCCACGACGAGACACTGGCATCCACCGTCGTCACGATCCCCGAAGTGCGGATGTCGACCGACCTGAAGTTGGCGACCGTCTACGTCATGCCGCTCGGCGGCTTAAACGTCGAAGCCGTGGTCGCAGCGCTGAACAAGAACCAAAAGTACATCCGCAGCGTCATCGCCAAGTCTATCAACCTCAAATTCGCCCCCGAGGTCCGCTTCCGCCATGACGAAACCTTCGACGAAGCGATGCGCATCGACAAACTGCTCCACTCGGCCAAAGTCCGCCAAGACCTCGATAAAAAATAGCGTGAGTAGGTAGTTGGGAATTGGGAGGTCTTCCCTGCTTCGAGGCGCAACTCCCTATTCCCCACTCCCCACTCCCCACTCCCCATTCCCCCTTCGGACTTACACATGGCACGACGCAAAAAAGGCAATCCCGTTCACGGCTGGCTGATCCTGGATAAGCCGCTGGAAATGACCTCGACGACGGCGGTTGCCGTCGTAAAACGCTTGCTCGACGCCCAAAAGGCTGGCCACGCCGGCACGCTAGACCCGCTTGCAACCGGCATCCTTCCCATCGCTCTGGGTGAGGCGACCAAGACCGTGTCCTATGCCGTCGATGGCGAAAAGGCGTACCGCTTTACCGTCCGCTGGGGCGCGGAAACGACGACCGACGACACCGAAGGCCCGGTCACCCAGTCGAGCGATAAGCGCCCGACCATCGCTGACATCGAAGACCACCTTAAAGCGTTCACCGGCGAAATCATGCAGGTGCCGCCGCAGTTCTCCGCCATCAAGGTGGACGGCGCCCGCGCCTACGACCTCGCGCGCGAAGGTGAAACCGTAGCCCTCGAAGCGCGGCCCGTGATGGTCGACCGCCTCGCCGTCGTCGACATGCCCGACGACAGCACGACCGTGTTCGAAGCCGAGTGCGGCAAAGGCACCTACGTCCGCGCCATCGCCCGCGATTTGGGCCGCGCCATGGGCTGCTTTGGCCACGTCGTCGCGCTGCGTCGCACCCGCGTCGGCCCGTTCACCGAAGACGACGCTGTGACGCTGGCCGAAATCGAAGCCGCCATGAAGCCTACCGGCGACGCCACAACGGCCCTCTCGCCGGTCGATCCCTTCGCCGCTAAAATCATGTTGCCCGTTGAAGCCGCCCTGACCGATATCGCTGAAATTGCGGTCAGCCCGTCGGATGCGGCAACGCTCGCGCGCGGCCAATCGGTGCTGATCCGTGGCCGTGACGCTCCTATTTCCTCGGGTGCTGCTTACGCCATCTGCAAGGGCCGACTGATCGCCATCGGCGAAATCGACAAAGGCGCGCTCCAGCCCACCCGCGTCTTTAACATTGGCACGGGACCCGCAAGTAACATCGCCCCCGGCGGCGGCGTAGTCCAGCAACAGCGAAACCAAAATGCGGATATACCGTATAAGTAAGTGTTGCTGCCGATCCTTTCGCCCAGGAGCCGCCGTTCATGCTAATCCGCAATCGTAGCGACATCCCCTCGTCGCAGATCACCCCGCGCGGCATCTACTTGCGCCGCCGCGAATTTCTGGCAGGCAGCGCGGCCATCGGCGCATCGTCCCTGTTC
>JANOVN010000242.1:0-8503 GCA_031417455.1 Hyphomicrobiaceae bacterium
TCATCGAAAAACACAGCGAGCCGTGGGGTTTGTCGTGGGGTAAATCGGCTATACCGCACTTAACCAATTGAAATGCTTATCTTCCTGGGGGACACCCTCTCCGCCAACACCGCTAATTTCGCGATTGGGCCCTGATCCAACGCCACACGTCCGCGAATGACTGACTAGGACGAAAATAACTGTATATCAGCGTGTTATGCGCCCGTCGACTAGAGCTTGATCGTTTGAGATGGAAGCATTTGCGGACATCGAGAACGTGAATCAGTCTCTAAAAGCAAAGACCTAGAGCGCGTTCGCACGCTGAATTTGATTCAATCAAGAACGAACGTGCTCTAGTCCACCCTGTTGCGTTGCGCTGCCATTGCCCGCCCCCGCACCTTCGGCCATCGCTGAGGCCCTAAGTATTTTTCGAGTCTTTCTTGCAACCATTTCCGCCGCCTATCGTTATGGCAACGAACCGCGTTGACCGAGTGACCACAGACCGAGTGACCGCAATGACAGGTCGAGCGACTGAACCCAGGTAGATTCAAATGTTCAAATATATCTCGACGCTTGCCCTTGCCGTCGCTGTTGGCGCTGTACCATTTGCTTCGATGGCCACTGCGCAGACTGCCAAGCCCGCTAGTGCCATCCCATTCGTCACCGAACAGCCATCCAGCGAGTGGCTGGCGCATGTGTTTTTCGGGGCCCAAGTGCAGAACGCATCGGGCGAAGTAATTGGCGACGTCAACGACCTCATGTTCAACCGTTCTGGCCAGATCAACACGGTCGTACTCGGTGTCGGCGGTCTTCTGGGCGTCGGCGAAAAGGACGTGGCGGTGCCCTACAGCGCGCTGTCGTTCAAGGTCGGGCCGGACGGAGCGCGCGTCATTACTCTTGCGCTGAGCAAGGAAGAACTGAAGCTCGCGCCGGCCTTCAAGGCAACCGAAAAGACGTCCTACGAAGTCATGAAAGAAAAGGCCGTGCAGTTGGGTAAGCAGGCTTCGCAGAAGGCTGTCGAATTGAAAGATCAGGCCGTGAAGAAAATCGAAGGCATGTCGACCGAAGTGCCCAAGAAGCCTTGATCGCAAGTAGCCTTGATTGAAAGCGGCTGCGCTATCGAAAATTTCCAAAGGACATTGAAATGAAGATCAGCCTCAAAGCACTTGCATGCGCTACGCTTTGCGCTGCATTCCTCAACATCACAGCAGTTGCAGCGATAGCACAGCCGTTTGCAGGTGCCCGGTCGCCTGCGGCAGCGACAGCACCAAACGTCGTCGAACAGGTCCAATATCGTAATGACGGCCGGTATCGCGGCGGCTATCACGGTGGCCATCGCCGCGGCGGTGGTGGGGGCGGCATTGCGCTCGGCATCGGCGCGGCCATCATCGGCGGCATCATCCTGTCGGAAGCCGCCCGCGCCGAACACCGCACCTCGCATGGCGACCAATGGGACCGTTGCGCGCAAACCTATCGCTCGTTTGAATCAGATACCGGAATGTATACCGGTTATGATGGTGTGCGCCGGACGTGCCCTTATCTTCAGTAGCAACATAGTCTCACGCAAACATTTAGTCGTGAGATCGAAATGATCTCACGGCTTGGTTATGCCCGCACTCTGAATTAAATCAACATTTGCGCGAGCACGCTGCATGGCGCAGATGAGAGCGTCCTCCGTAAACGGCTTTTCCACCACGATTGCATCGGGCCGCAGTTGCTTAACGCCTCGAAGATCACCCGTCACAAAAATGTAGGGCAAGGCTCTTTCGCTTAGAATTCTATCGACCGCTGAAATTCCGCTGCCTTCTCGCAATTGGGCATCTATAATCATCATGGTCGGAAGCCATTTTGCGGCGGCAGCGACCGCACCTGCCTCGGTAGCTTCGGTGGCGCAGACCTCGTGCCCCATAACTTCGAGCATCTCGGCGAGCAACATGCCGATCAGAAAGTCATCTTCGACGATTAAAATGCGCAGGCGTTCCACCGTAGCATCCCCGATTGCTAACGCCGAGGCTGGCGCCGGAGGCATCTCGTGTGCCGGATTCATAATCTCTGCTCCAATTCCTGCCCAAACCGCCTCATGCATCTATAGATGCCGCAGCAGATATTTTTCCGAATTTGGCTTGGTCATAGGGAACAACGATAGATAGCCGCCGAACGCCACCATAGTGTCGGAAACTACTTAGCCTGACCCATATCCTTACGTTTGGGAGGCAATCCGCGATAATTGTGCGAAATCAACACCACAATTGCCGGTCGGTGTTTTAGTTGTCGTGCTAACATTGATAGGTGCAGCTTACGTTTGTAGCGGGCTGAGGACGCAGTGATATGCCAGCCAACCGCAACCGACGTGTCGCGCCCTCTGGGTCGCATACAGCCGAGCCCGCATCAGGAGAGCCAGATTTGATGGGACAAGCACCTGACGATCACGGCCGGTTTCTGGTTGCCGGGATCGGGGCGTCGGCTGGTGGGCTCGAGGCGTGCAAACTGCTGCTTGATGCGCTGTCAGACGGCACCGGCACGGCGTTCATCCTGGTTCAACATCTCGACCCCAATCATGAAAGCATGATGGCCGAACTGCTATCGAGCCATACGTCGATGACAGTGGTGCAGGCCGCCGAGGGTATGATCGTCGAGCCAGACCACCTTTATGTCATTCCGCCCGGTGCCTACATCAGCGTTGTGAACGGCGCGCTGCGTCTGGTCACCCCGAATGCACGGCACGGAGCGCGACTGCCGTTCGACTACCTGCTGCACTCACTGGCGGAAGATTGCGGCGCACGGGCCGTTTGCATCGTTTTATCGGGAACTGGAACCGACGGCAGCCTTGGGCTTGTATCGATCAAGGAACGCGCGGGGTTCGTCATCGTGCAGAAGCCAGAGGAAGCTGGGTTCGATGGCATGCCGCGCAGCGCGATTTCGACAGGAAAAGTGGATCGCGTTTGCCCGGTGGCGGGGATTCCGGCGGCACTTGCCTCGCACAGTGCCAATCTCAAAGCATCAGGACCGGGGGATCAATCGCAAGCCATCAACCAAGAGTTGAATTTGAAGCAGACCGTCGAGCTGTTGCGGCTCAAAACGGCGCACGATTTCACGCTGTACAAACACGGCACCCTGCAACGGCGGATCGAGCGGCGGATGGGCCTTACCGGCATCGAGCTGACCAATAGTGCGGCTTACTTTGAACTGCTGAAAAGCGATTCCCATGAGCTTGATCTGCTTGCGAAGGATCTGCTCATCAATGTCACGAACTTCTTTCGCGACACCGCCGTGTTCGACGCGCTCGCCGCCACCATTATTCCCGAGATCGTTCGCAACCACACTCCCGATCAACCCTTACGCATTTGGATTGCCGGTTGCAGCACCGGCGAGGAAGCCTACTCGCTAGCCATGCTTTTTCGCGAGCAGATTACAGCGGACAAGCGCAGTATCAAGCTCCAGGTGTTTGCATCCGATGTCGATGCCAGCGCGATTGCCGTTGCGCGTGAAGGGGCTTATCCAGAAACCATCGCAGCCGATGTTTCGCAGGCCCGGCTTGCCCGGTTTTTTTCCCATGAGGATCGCACCTACACAGTTTCACCCGACCTGCGGGCTACGGTTGTTTTCACCGTACAAGATCTGTTGGCCGATCCGCCGTTTTCACGCCTCGACCTCGTCTCGTGCCGCAACTTGATGATTTATCTTGGGCCGGAAGCACAGGCCAAGGTCATTTCACTACTTCATTTCGCGCTCCGCCAGGGCGGTATTCTGTTGCTTGGCAGTGCGGAGACCGCTGGCGCCATCGATGGGCGGTTCGAAATTATCTCCAAAGCCAATCGCCTTTATCGCAGCATCGGACGGTCGCGATTGCGAGATGTGGCACCCAGCCGGCCGCCCACCGACTTGGCAAGGACGCCACCCCGTTCGGGGCTGAACCAAGCGCCGTCGCGCCAAGCCGCGCTCGCCGAGCTTTGTCGGCGGCTGGTGCTCGACTCCTATGCGCCGGCTGCCGTGCTGATCAATACTAAGAACGAATGCCTGTATTCCATAGGGCCGACGCATCGCTATCTGCGCGTCGCACAAGGCACGCCGACGCAGGATCTGCTGGCGATGGCGGCCGGGGGCTTGCGGACGAAACTGAGGTCCGGCATTCAGCAAGCCAGCCAAGACGGGAAGACCGCCTTACTTGCTGGTGGCCAGATCGACCGTGACGGCGTCACGTTCTCGTTTGACATCGTCGTTCAGCCCGTACCCGCCGACGGCGAAGCGCTGTTGTTGATCTGCTTCATCGAGCGGTCGCCGCAAGATGCCAAGAAAACCGGCACAGGTATGCCGCTTGATCTGGAGCGGGTCGCCGAGCTTGAACAGGAGCTTGAAGTCACGCGAACCGAGCTGCAAGGGGCGATCCATAACCTCGAAACATCGAGCGAGGAGCAGAAGGCGCTTAACGAAGAGGCCTTGTCCGTCAACGAGGAATATCAGTCGACGAACGAGGAGTTGCTGACCTCGAAGGAAGAGCTGCAATCGCTCAACGAGGAGCTGACCGCGCTCAACGTCCAGCTTCAGGAAACGCTGGATCGGCAGCGCACGACGGCGAACGACCTGCAGAACATTTTGTACAGCACCGATCTTGCGACCCTGTTCCTGGATAAGAACCTCAACATCCGGTTCTTCACGCCAGCGACTCGTTCGCTGTTCAACGTAATCCCCGGAGATGTTGGGCGGCCGCTAGCGGACCTGAATTCCCTGTCTGCCGATAGCGATCTTACCGCTGATGCGAAGGGTGTGCTGAAAACTTTGATCGTGGTCGAGCGGGAAATCGAAACGCGAAGCGGCGTCTGGTTCATTCGCAGAATCCTGCCCTATCGTACCAGTGACAACAAAGTCGAAGGCGTCGTTATAACCTTCACCGACGTATCCGAGCGCAAGGCCATCCGGAAAGCATTGGAGGAGGCGAAATTCGAAGCCGAGAAGGCCAACATCGCCAAGACGCGGTTCCTTGCCGCTGCCAGCCATGATCTGCGCCAGCCGCTGCAGACGCTGACGCTCATCCAGGCGCTGCTGGCGCGGTCGGTCAAAGAAGACAAACCGGCAAAATTCATCGTGCGGCTTGGCGAAACACTCGGCGCCATGTCGGGCATGCTGAACACGTTACTCGACATCAATCAGATCGAGGCGGGTGTCGTGCAGCCTGCAATATCGACATTTCCCATCAGCGAAGTGATCGAGCGGCTGCGCGATGAGTTTGCCTATCCCGCAGAAGCAAAGCAGCTCACGCTGCGCGTCGTGCCCACCAAATTGCTCGTTCATAGTGACCCGCGCCTGCTCGAACAGATGATCCGCAATCTGCTGTCCAATGCGTTCAAGTATACCAAGCGCGGGAAGGTGCTGCTTGGCTGCCGGCGGAAAGGGGACGTCATCAGCATCGAGATCTGGGACACGGGCATTGGCATTCCCGACGACGAACTCCAAGCCATTTTCTTGGAATACCACCAGCTCGACAACGTCGCGCGTGAACGCAATCGCGGTCTCGGCCTTGGACTATCCATCGTGCAGCGCCTGACCAAACTCCTCGATCATAAGATCGAGGTCCGCTCGAAGCTCGGCAAGGGGTCGGTGTTCGCCATTGAAATCATGGTGCCTTCTGAAGTAGGCGGGCATCGTATCAAACCATCTCCGCAAGCGTCTAACCTGGCGCTGCGCGAAACGCCGCTCCGGGCTGGCTGTATTCTGGTCGTCGAGGATGATCCCGACGTGCGCGAACTGGTCGAGCTTCTCCTCAAGGCCGAGGGGCATGATGTCTCAACCGCGCGCGACGGCGCGGAGGCGCTTGAGCTGGTGGCCGAGGGACGAGTTGATCCCGAACTCCTGCTGGCGGACTTCAATCTACCCAAGGGCATGAACGGGTTGCAACTCGCCGCCAAGCTGAGGGGATTGCTGCGCCGTCAGTTGCCAATCGTCATTATGACGGGCGACATCTCGACCGCGACCATGCGCGACGTCAACGCACAAGATTGCGTGCAGCTCAACAAGCCTGTGAAGCCCAAGCAGATGATGGAGACGATCCAGCGGCTGCTCAACCAGCCGGTCAAAGCGTTCGAGTTGCCAGCCGTCCCGCGCACTCTACCGGTGCAAGACACCGAGCGCGGCATCATCTACATCGTCGACGATGATAATACGATCTGCGAGGGCTTTCGTGCTTTGCTGGAGGATGCTGGGCACGCGGTAGCGACATTTCCAAGTTGCGAAGAATTCATCGAGTCTTATCGAACGGGCCAGGGCGGATGTCTGTTGATCGATGCGTATCTGCCCGGAATGACGGGGCTCGATTTACTGCATCGCCTGCGGGACCGGGGCGACGTGCTGCCCGCTATCATGATCACCGGCAACAGCGATGTGCCGATGGCGGTCGACGCGATGAAAGCGGGTGCATCAGACTTCCTGGAAAAGCCTGTCGGTAGCGCCGAGCTGTTGAGCGTTGTCGAACGTGCGCTGGAGCAATCGCGCGATTCCACCAAAGCGCTGCAATGGCGGGAAGCGGCCGCCGCCCACATTGCCGCGCTCACAAAACGGCAGCGCCAGATCATGGACATGGTGCTTGCCGGACATCCCAGCAAAAACATTGCTGCCGACCTCGGCATCAGCCAGCGCACCGTCGAAAATCATCGAGCCCTGATTATGAAAAAGACTGGCTCGAAGTCACTGCCAGCCCTTGCCCGGCTCGCTGTTGCCGCGACAGACGGCGCCGCGGATCCTAGCGAAGATCAGTTGCCGTCGCCGGGACCAGCCTTGCTGCGCATCACCGATCAATAGGGCCTGTGCTTGATGAACTAGGTAGATTCCGCACCCCACAGCATCTGAACGTGACGGGTCCCCGCGCGTTACCTCCCCGATGCGTCGAAGACACATTCGGCCAGGCACCGAAGGGAATGTCATGAAAATCAATGTGCGGATCGATAGCCAGATCAAGGGCACAGAAGGACTCGACGGGCATATCACCGAGATCGTTGAACACGCGCTTAGCCGGTTCAGTGATCGCATTTCAGGTGTCGAAGTGCACCTCAAGGGTCAGAACGGCCACAAGGGCGGCGCCGATGACAAGGAATGCATGATGGAGGCCCACTTGAACGGGCAGCCTGCGACCGCCGTCAGCGATCAGGCCGCAACATTCGAGCAAGCCATCAAGGGAGCCGCTGCAAAATTGAAGCGGTCCCTCGAAAGCAGCCTGGGACGCGAGAGCACGCTCTCGGGACGGCGCGATAATCATTGAACAATCGCCGCTCACCTTACTAATTCCAACTGAAAGGCACGCACATGCTATGGAACGCATCTGAACTCGTGGGATCCACCATCAAAGCCACCGACGGTGAGGTGGGTATTGTCAGCGATGTGTTATTCGACGATCAGAGCTGGATGGTCCGCTGGCTCGTCGTTGACACCGGAAGCTGGTTGCCCGGTCGTATCGTGTTGCTGCCGCTGTCGGTTCTGGGACAGCCAGACCGCGCCAACCGTCTCTTTCCCGTCAAGCTGACCAAGCAACAGGTGAAAGACAGTCCAGACGAGGGCGCTCATTTGCCCGTTTCGCGCAAGATGGAGGCTGCACTTTTTGGCCATTACGGTTGGGAGCCGTATTGGGGCGGCGATCTCTTCCCGGTGAGTAACGCGATTGCGGTCCCCTACTCCGTTCCAAAGCCACCCAGCGATACCGTCAGGCTTCCCGCGGACCCCGATTCGCACCTTCGCAGCAGCTCCACCATTACGGGATACCACATGCACGCGAGCGATGGCGAAATCGGGCATGCCGAAGATTTTCTTGTCGACGATGCCGATTGGAGAATTCACGACATCGTCGTCGACACAAAGAACTGGCTGCCTGGAAAGATCGTTTTGACCGGCACCGGTCATGTCCTGAAAATCGACTGGGCCGAGCAGCAGATTTACCTCGATCAGACGATCCAGAAGATCAAAGACAGCCCGGCATATGAGCCCGTCATCGCGATGCGCGCATCCTAAGATGTCTCAATACTGAACTGACACGCCTCGCCGCAGGGTCGAAACCTCAGGCGGGGCTCAACTGAGTAGTTTCCGAAGGTAGCCACCAGCAGAGGTCTATGCACAGGCTTGCGCTGTCCATCGCTTTTCGGGGCGAGATGGCGCCAACCAAGAAACGATCTCACAAAATGACCACAGGTGCCAATGAGTTCACTGCAACCAAATTGGCCGAAGAGGTTCTGCTGAAGGCGGGTGCCCTGCAGAACGCAATTTTCAACAGCGCAAATTTCTCGAGCATTGCCACAGACGCGAACGGCGTGATCCAAATCTTCAATGTCGGCGCGGAACGAATGCTGGGGTTTATCGCGTCCGACGTGATGAATAAAATCACGCCAGCCGACATCTCCGATCCCCAAGAGCTTATCGCGCGCGCACGAACGCTGAGCGTGGAGTTTGAAACGACCATCACGCCCGGGTTTGAGGCTCTGGTGTTCAAAGCCTCGCGCGGGATCGAAGATATTTATGAGCTGACCTACATCCGCAAGGACGGCAG
>JANOVN010000243.1:0-2097 GCA_031417455.1 Hyphomicrobiaceae bacterium
TTGCGAACCTGTCGCCTATTTGCGTCCCGGAGGAATGCCAGGAGGGCTGCGGCTAAGATGTGCTAGGTATTGACCAAGGTCTTGGTCGTCTGCTTGAGCGCAGCAGCCATGCGTGCGCTTGTGACTGGAGTGCCAGGGTCATATGCATACCGGCAACTACATGCCGTTCTCTTGGAGTACCGTTATGGATCAGCACGCCACCACGCTTCTGCGTTCGCAGGCCTACATCGATGGCGCGTGGGCCGGAGAGCCAAGCATGCCGGTGCTGGATAAGGCGACGGGCGTACTCATCACCCGGGTTCCCGATATGGGGGCGGCCGAAACGACGGCGGCGATTGATGCAGCGGCGCGCGCCTTCAAGACGTGGTCGAAAGTGCTGGCCAAGGACCGCTCACGCATCCTGCGGCGGTGGTATGACCTCATTATCGAGCATGGCGACGAACTGGCGCTACTGTTGACCAAAGAACAGGGCAAGCCGTTGGCTGAGGCCAAGGGCGAAGTCATCTATGGGGCAGGATTCGTCGAGTACTACGCCGAGGAAGCCAAGCGCATCTATGGCGAGACGATCCCCTCGCATAAGGCGGACGCGCGGATCATCGTCCAGCGCGAGCCGATTGGCGTCATTGCAGCGATTACGCCGTGGAATTTTCCGATTGCGATGATTACGCGCAAGGTGACGCCGGCGCTGGCGGCTGGATGTACGGCTGTGGTGAAGCCTGCCGAGGATACGCCGTTGTGCGCGCTGGCGCTGGCCGAACTGGCTGGCCGGGCCGGCATTCCCAAAGGCGTGTTCAACGTCGTGACGGCGCAAAATCCGGTGCCGGTGGGCGAAGTTTTGACGTCGGATCCCCGTGTCCGGCTGGTGACGTTTACCGGCTCGACCGAAGTCGGCAAGATCTTGATGCGGCAGTCTGCGGGGACTGTTAAAAAGGTTGCACTTGAGTTGGGCGGGAATGCGCCGTTGATCGTGTTCGACGACGCTGATTTAGACCGTGCCGTGACTGGCGCGATGGCGTCCAAGTTCCGCAATGCCGGGCAGACGTGCGTGTGCGCGAACCGCATTCTGGTGCAGGCTGGCGTGTATGACGCTTTTGCCGCCAAGCTCGCGGTGGAAGTCGGTAAACTGGTGGTCGGGTCGGGCGTCGAGCCAGGCGTCACGATTGGCCCGCTCATCAACGCAGCCGCCATCGAAAAGGTCGAGGACCACGTCGCTGACGCAGTGGCCGGTGGGGCGAAAGTCGTCGCTGGCGGCAAGCGCTTCGGCGCGAAGGGCAACTTCTACCAGCCGACCATTCTAACCGGCGTGACCTCGGCGATGAAGGTGGCACGGGAAGAAACCTTCGGCCCGGTTGCGCCGCTGTTCGTGTTCGACACCGAAGAACAGGCCGTCGCGATGGCCAACGATACGCAGTTCGGATTGGCGGCCTATTTCTTCACGCGCGATCTGGCCCGCACGTTCCGGGTCGGCGAAGCCCTGGAGTTCGGCATCATCGGCGTCAACGAAGGCCTCACCTCAACCGAACTCGCCCCGTTCGGCGGCGTCAAAGAAAGCGGCCTCGGCCGCGAAGGCTCCCACCACGGGATCGAAGAGTTCCTGGAGATCAAGTATCTGCTGGTGGGGGGATTGTAGGGTGCTATTTCACCAGGGGGTTGCCCGCTTGGCCATCTCATCGGCATCGCGGTCATAGATCTTGCCGTAGAACCGCGTCTTTATGGCGCTTATGAGCTTGTCCGCTGAAGCCTTTTTGTCGGCATAACCGACGTAGGCTTGGGCGATCTTTAACAGGTCGGCCTTTTTGATGGATTTGTCGGCGGCGATTTCGTCAAGGTTTTTCAGGAATTCAGGTTCGTTCAGTCCAGCTGATTGGAGTTGGGCCAGTTTGGTTTCCCAGGCGGCCTGAGTGAGGCATGCAACATTAGAGCCGATGCGACCGACAGCGTCTGTTGCCGAAGCTTGATCAAGATCAGCAAGGGCCGCTTGAATTCGGTCGAGCGCTTCGGCTTGCTTTGCCCCACCGCTACCGGCAATGGCATTGCGGATATCGCTCAAAATTTCCCGTAGTTGGTGTCCACGCATCGTCAAGTTCTCCCTTGCTG
>JANOVN010000244.1:0-6447 GCA_031417455.1 Hyphomicrobiaceae bacterium
GCCGCGTTGCCCATCTCCCCCCACCCTGGTCCGTTCCCGCTAACCAAAGACGCCTCCGGAAAGCGCCCCTCTGAAACGGACGAGTTCAGATTACCGGGTGCGGCGGGGGGCGGGGATAAGTATTTTCAAAAAAAACGCGAACCCGTAGGGCCCAATAGCCTCCTGGCGTATTGGGCCGCCGCACGCAAAGGCCTGCAACGGGTCCAGGGGCGGTCCAAGCGAGACGAAATCACGGCTATTCGGTCTTCGTTTCATCCCGCCATCATCGTTGAAAGAAGACGTACTTCACCAGTGCGGCGACGATGAGCACGACAACCACAGTGCCAGTCAAGTGCATCCATCCCATGCCCCAGAACGGTCCCTCGTACATCATTTGATACTCCGTTGGCTGTCCGCTCGTCCGAGGCTGAGCGCGGGATTCACGCCGCCGGTTGTGAAACCTCGGTCAACTTTCCGTCTTTCAGCTTGAAATGAAATTTCGCGCTGACTGGCGCTGACCACAGATCCTTGTCCGCCAATTCCCTTTGGAATGTCGGGACATCGACGGTCACTGTCGCGCTGTATGTCCCGTTGCCGAGCAATGCGCTGTTCTCGGAGTAGTGCAGGCCACTACTGCCCCACATGGGAGGCAGCACGATCGACGTGCTCTTGCCGGACTCCTTGTTGGTCGCAGCGAAGGTAATGATCGCATAGGGAATGCGCGTTTTAGATTTCGGGTCCGTCAGCTTCAGTTCGACGTGATATCGCTCATCGGCAGTCGGCGTGTGCGCGCTCCATTTTGGCGGCGTGCCCATCTGCATCCACATCGCCTCCGATGGCTCCAACCCGAGTTCAAGAACCATCTTTCCAGATACGACACGGCCAACGAGTACGGATTTTTTCAATGGCTCCATAGCGGGCGATAGGAGTTTTGGCTTCGGCTCGACAACTTGTGCCACTGCCCCTCCGGCCACCAGGAGGCTTGTGAGCAAGATAGTCGTGCGTGCGATTGTCAGCATATTCTATCTCCAGCAGAACGGTGCCAGCTCGAACCATTCGAGGAAACCCACCGCGAATTTGATCGTAAATCAGTGCCAAGACATTTCGCCGAATGCCATGGGTGTAGCTCGACGTCACCGTAAGGCCGAGCGGGTTGAACCTATAGACTCGGAAACTACTCAGTTCGCCAACGCAATGAGACGTCTGTTGGGTAGCAGTCGGGACGCATGAATTTAGTATTGAAAAACCATCATATATCCAATGTTGTCGGGACTAACGGACGAGCCAATCGAGAGCGGACAGTCAGCACCAGGTCAAAGGCAGAAACGCAAAACGGCCGGAGCGTTTGCCCCGGCCGTTTGCGTATCCGGTGCTTGGCCGGCGTTTTACTTCACGCCGAGCAATTCAACGTCAAACATCAGTGTGGCGTTGGGGGGGATGACGCCGCCAGCGCCGCGTGCACCGTAGCCCAGCGCTGGCGGGATGATGAGGGTGCGTTTGCCGCCGACCTTCATGGAGCCGACGCCTTCGTCCCAGCCGCCGATGACCTGGCCGACGCCGAGCTTGAATTCAAACGGCGTGCCGCGATCAACCGAGCTGTCGAACTTCTTGCCCTTGGTGCCGTCGTTATAGAGCCAGCCGGTATAGTGCATCACGCAGGTCTGGCCTTTGGCGGGGGCAGCGCCGGTGCCAACGGTTGAGTCAGTGATGCGCAGTCCGGAGGCGGTGGTTGTTTCTGTCATGGGTTTCCCGGCGGCCTGTGCCGCAGCTTGAGTTGACGTAAGCGTGGTGAGTGTGCCGGTAAGGGCGGCAGCGAGGCTTGCAGCGAGGGCGTCGCGTCGGGTCAAATGTGCAGGCATCGCGTGGTCTCCTGGTTCAAGTATGCAGCGTGTTTGCAGCGCGGCTGGGAGCGGGGCTCGCCCCGCACCCCACTGGAGGCCCAGCCTCCAGACCTCCAGTCTTTTTGGGACTTAAGAGAGGGAGCGGGTTTGCCGGACTACTCGTCTTTGCCGTGGCAGTGCTTGTATTTTTTGCCCGAGCCGCAGGGGCAAGGGTTGTTGCGGGAGACTTTGCCCCAGGTTTGCGGGGCGTTAGGGTTCAAGCCTGCGTTTTTGCGGGTTTGGACCGGAGCGTTCTTGGGGGCGGCTCGTTCCGGCGCACGCGCGGCGGTGCCGCCGGCGATAGCGCGATCCACCAAGGCCAGCTCTTCGATGGCCTCGGGCGGCAGGCCCTGGTTGTAGTAGCGCGGATCGAGTTCATCGAGGCCGGTCGAAGCGTCGATATGATGGGCTTCCATCGGCGGCAGATCGATCTGGCGCAGTTCGGGTTGTTCCTCGCGCGGGGCGAGTTGAACGTGCATGAGCTGGCCGGTGGTTGCTTCGCGCAAGCGGCCTAGCATGGTTTCAAACAGCACAAACGCTTCGCTCTTGTACTCGTTCAGCGGATCGCGCTGGCCGTAGGCGCGGAAGCCGATGACCTGACGCAGATGTTCGAGCGTCACGAGATGCTCGCGCCACAGACTGTCGAGGGTTTGCAGCAGCACCATCTTTTCGATCTGGCGGTAGATGTCCGGGCCGATTTCGGCGGCCTTCTGCTCGGCCCGCTCGTCGGCTAACTTCAGCAGGCGCTGTTCGATTTCTTCGTCGGCGATGCCTTCTTCGGCGGCCCAGGCGGGCACGTCCACGTCCATTCCCAAGACGTTTTCGACGGCGTCCTTGAGGCCTACGGCATCCCACTGTTCGGCATAGGCTTTCTCGGGAATGTGGCGTTTGACGAGGCCGGAGACAACTTCGTGGCGGAGATCCTTGACGGTCTCGGACACGTCGTCTTCGGCCATAATGTCGATGCGCTGCTCGAAGATCGCCTTGCGCTGATCGTTCATCACGTCGTCGTACTTGAGGATCTGCTTGCGGATGTCGAAGTTGCGGGCTTCGACCTTCTTTTGCGCCATCTCAAGCGACTTGTTCATCCAGGGGTGCGTGATCGCCTCGCCTTCCTGGAGGCCAAGCGTTTTCAACACGCTATCCATGCGCTCGGAGCCGAAGATGCGCATCAGGTCGTCGTCGAGGGCTAGATAGAACTTGGAGCGGCCGGGGTCGCCCTGACGGCCCGAACGGCCGCGTAGCTGGTTGTCGATGCGGCGGCTTTCGTGGCGTTCGGTTGCCAGCACGTAAAGGCCACCGGCGGCCAGCGCCTCGTCCTTTTTCTTGGTGACGTCAGCGGTGATTTCATCACGCATGTTGGCGATGGCTGCTTCGCTGGGCTCGTTGCCTGCTTGGGTCGATTCCACGATCCAATCGCGCAAGCGCGCATCGACGTTGCCGCCGAGCTGAATGTCGGTGCCGCGACCGGCCATGTTGGTTGCGATGGTGACGCCATAAGGTTGGCCAGCCTGCGCGACGATGCCTGCTTCCTGCTCGTGGAAGCGTGCGTTCAGCACCTTGTGAGGGATCGGGTCGCCGTTGGTCGACCCATTTGCGCCCGTTTTAGCGATGGAGACGAGATAGTTGCCCATGTCGATGAACTGGGCCTTGAGATCATCTTGCTTCTTGATCGTCTCGGCCTGGGTCAGCAGCGTTTTGCCGATGCCCTCGATAAACTTGCGGTCCTTGAGAAGCTCCGACAATTGCTCGGACTTTTCGATCGAGGTGGTGCCGACGAGGATCGGCTGGCCGCGGCGATAGCAATCGGCGATCGACTGGACGATGGCTGCGTATTTCTCTTTCTGGGTGCGGTAGATTTCGTCGTCGTCGTCGGCGCGGCTGACGGCGCGGTTGGTTGGGATTTCAACGACTTCGAGGCCGTAGATATCCATGAACTCGCTGGCTTCGGTCGAGGCCGTACCGGTCATGCCCGACAGCTTGTCATAGAGGCGGAAGTAGTTTTGGAACGTGATCGAGGCCAGCGTCTGGTTTTCCGGCTTGATCTCGACGCGCTCTTTGGCTTCCAGCGCCTGATGGAGGCCTTCGGAATAACGGCGGCCCGGCATCATGCGGCCGGTGAACTCGTCGATGATGACCACTTCGCCGTTCTTGACGATGTAGTCCTTGTCGAGCTGGAACAGCTTGTGGGCTTTCAGCGCCTGATTGATGTGGTGGACGTAGGTCACGTTCTCGATGTCGTAGAGCGAGCCGGTCATCACGCCTTGCTCTTGCAGCTTGACTTCCATGCGCTCGTTGCCAAGTTCGGTCAGGGACACCGATTTTTGCTTTTCGTCGAGTTCGTAATCTTCCGGCTCCAAGGATGGCATCAAGGCGTCGATGGACTGATAAAGCTCGGCGCGGTCTTCCAGGGGGCCTGAAATAATGAGCGGGGTCCGCGCTTCGTCGATCAAGATGCTGTCGACTTCGTCGACGATGCCGTAAGCGTGGCCGCGCTGGACCATCTCGTCCTTGCTCATCTTCATGTTGTCGCGAAGATAATCAAAGCCCAACTCGTTGTTGGTCGCGTACGTCACGTCGCGGCTGTATTGCTCCTTGCGCTCGGCGTCGTCGAGGTCGTGGACGATGACGCCGACGGTCAGCCCCAAGAATTTGTAGACCTTGCCCATCCATTCGCTATCACGGCGGGCGAGGTAGTCGTTGACGGTGACGACGTGGACGCCTTTGCCGGCCAGCGCGTTCAAATAAACCGGGGCGGTGGCAACGAGCGTTTTGCCTTCGCCGGTCTTCATTTCGGCAATATTGCCTTCGTGCAAAACCATGCCGCCGATGAGCTGGACGTCGAAGTGACGTTGACCCAATGCACGCTTGGCGGCTTCGCGGACCGTTGCGAAGGCTGGCACCAGCAAGTCGTCGAGGGTGACTTCGCCATCGGCCAGCTGCTTGCGGAACATCACCGTGCGTTCGCGGAGTTCGTCGTCGGTCAGTGCCGAAATTTCCGGCTCGAGCGCGTTGATCGCCTCGACTTTAGGACGATAGGCTTTGATGCGGCGCTCATTGGATGAGCCAAAAATCTTTGCCGCGAGCGCGCCGAACGAAAGCATTTCGATTGGTCCTTGATCCACTAAGGGCTGAATACAGGCGTGGCCCGGTTGCGGATCGTCCGCTCCAGGCCCCACTGCGGTCACAGCTACGCCACCTTCGAGAAGGCAGCGAAGCATCAGCCGATTTCATGGCAGAGATAGTGACGGCCACCGCGGATTGTCAACGAGGACAGCACGGCTTGTGGTCGCAGCGCCCAAATGAGGCCGTTCTCCTCTCCCATTGTTAACTTGGCAGACGAAGGTCAGACCGGTAGGAGAGCGTCGTGCTTTGCATCTGCTGGAGCAAAATTCCGTCCAGCAGAGCTTTGACTTGCCTTAATGTCTGCCGTTCAACATCCGCTACAGTCCGAGGTATCCGCCGTGATATTACCCCTGCGCACTCCCGCCCGCCCGCGTACCGCTCTGACGCTCGCCCTCGTCCTCGCCAGCGCCACGTTTGCGGCACCTGCGACCGTCATGGCGCAAGACAAGATCATGGCGACCGTCGATGGCAAGAAGATCACCGAAGCCGACCTCAAGCTTGCCGAATTTGAAATCGGCGGCGATCTCGGCAACCTGCCGCCTGCCACGCGACGCCGCGTTCTCGTTGAATACATGATCGAAAATCAGCTTTTCGCCGATGCTGCCGAGGCCAACAAGCTCTCGACCGGCAAGGAGTATGAAGACCGGCTCAGCTTCTGGCGCCGCCGCGCGCTCCGCGACACCTTCTTCGATAAGAACGTCAAGGGCGACGTCGGCGAAGGCGTGGCCAAGGCGTTCTACGACGATCAGATCAAGGGGATGAAGCCCGAGGAAGAAGTGCAGGCCCGCCACATCCTCGTCGACAGCGAAGAAAAGGCCAAAGAACTGTCCGAAAAAATCGCCAAGGGCGGCGATTTTGCGGCCCTCGCCAAGGAAAATTCCAAGGACCCCGGCTCCAAGGAAGACGGCGGTATGCTCGGATTCTTCGGTCGCGGCCAGATGGTCCCGGCCTTTGAACAAGCGGCATACAGCTTGAAAAAAGGCGAAGTGTCGGCGCCGGTAAAGAGCCAGTTCGGGTTCCACATCATCAAACTTGAAGATCGCCGCGAAAAGAAATTGCCAGCGTTCGATGAGGTCAAGGATAAGATCCTCAACTCGATGATCCAGAAAAAGGCTCAAGAAGTCGCCGTCGCGCTGCGCACCAAGGCCAAGATCGAGTACGTCGATCCGGAAGTGAAAAAGCTCGCCGAGGAGCAGGAAAAGGCCCAGGCCGAGCAGAAGAAAGCGATGGAAGCCCAAATCAAGGGCCAGATCGAAAAGATGGAAAAAGAAGGCAAGACGCCTCCCCTCGCTCCTGGTGCCGAGCCCAAAAAATAACTCAGATTGTTGCGATGAATTTGGAAGGGCCGCTTGCCACAAGCGGCCCTTTGCTTTTGAAGGGATCGCAAGACAAATGGCGCTGCGCGTATAGGGCTGCCGCCCTATAATACCGTCGCGCAGAAGTTCTGACTCTTTGGTTCGTC
>JANOVN010000245.1:0-3319 GCA_031417455.1 Hyphomicrobiaceae bacterium
CGTTACGAGCACAGCGAGCGATGCCGATCAGGGGTCTTTACCAGCCTGAGTGCGCTAAAGATCCCGGATCTGCGTGCGCAAGGGGGCGCACTTGTCCGGGACACCAGTGGGAGGAGAATTCGTGTTGCGGCAAGAGCGCATGTCCAGAATGCCCTGCAGGTAAAATGGCATCCGGCAACGAGCAAAATCGGCAACCCGACAGTCGTGGGGGAAACCCGAACCTCGGTCACTTCACTTCGCCCGAAGGGCAAGGGAGCAACGCGACCCGGTGCGAGCACCGCCCCGCCGGAGCGGCCCGAGCGCCGCGAGGATCAGCCGCGTGAGGCCTAAAGTGAGAAACTCACCCCGCACCCACACGAGGCGACCGCGTTCGGATTGGTAATCTTGAACGACGCACCCATCAGATCATCGACGAAATCGATCTGCGCGCCGGCCAGATATTCGAGCGACACCGGATCGATCAGAACCCGCGCGCCAGCCTTCTCCAGCACGATATCGCCTGGTTCGATCGTCCCGGTCATATCAAACTTGTACTGAAAACCCGAGCATCCGCCACCCTCGACGCTCACTCGCAGCGCCGCGTCTCGCACGGCTTCACCGGCCGCAACCTCAAATATACGCTTTGCCGCGCGTTCCGTGACTGTGACAGCCGCTGCCGACATATTGGTCTCGCTTTCCAGTGAATCTGCCAGTGAATCTGTTAGGCAAAGATACACCGGATACATAAGCCGTGCATACCGAAGATTAAATACCTCCGGCCCAAACACCTCCGGTCCAAACACCAAAGGCCCAAACACCAAAGGCCATGCGAACGTCTATGACCAAATTGCCCCCAGCCCAAGCCTCACCAATTCCCCAAGACTACGGCGCAACTCTCGCCGCCGGTGCCCGTTCGCCCGCAAATTACGCCGCCTCCGCCATCCCCTCGCGGGGACGCTGCCACCCCGAAAGCCCCTGCCCAACTCGCAGTCCCTTCCAGCGCGACCGCGACCGGATCCTGCACGCCACCGCCTTTCGCCGCCTCATCCACAAAACCCAGGTCTTCGTCTTCCACGAAGGCGACCACTACCGCACCCGCCTCACGCACTCCCTCGAAGTCTCCCAGATCGCCCGCACCATCGCCCGCCAGCTCCGCCTCGACGAAGACCTGGCCGAGGTGTTGGCGCTCGCCCACGACATGGGCCACTCGCCGTTCGGCCACGCCGGTGAACGCGCTCTCGACCAAGTCATGCAAGACCACGGCGGCTTTGACCACAATGCCCAGAGCCTTCGCGTCGTGCTCGCCCTGGAGCGCAAATACGCAGCCTTCGACGGCCTCAACCTGACCTGGGAAACGCTCGAAGGCCTCGCCAAGCACAACGGCCCCGTTGCAGCAGGCCACGCCGTCACCAAAGTCCTTGAACACACACAGCAAGCTTGGCGCAGTTTCGACCTCCATACCTATGCCTCGGCCGAAGCCCAAGTCGCAGCGCTTGCCGACGACATCGCCTACCTCACTCACGACACCGACGACGGCCTGCGCGCCAAGCTCTTAGAAATAGCCGCCCTCGCCACCGTCCCCATCGCCGGTGACGCCATCAAATCGACGCAACACCTCCTTCGCGCCGACGATCCCGCCCGCCGCACCTACGAAATCACCCGCCGGATGATCACCGTCATGATCGCCGATTGCGTCACCCAAAGCCGCATTAATCTGTCAGCCCTCGCCCCTAATTCCCCCGATGATATCCGTAGTTCCCCAACCCCCGTCATCACCTTCTCGCCCGCCATGGCCGCCGATATCGAAGCCCTGCGCAAATTCCTCTTCGCCAGAGTCTACCGCCACCCCCGCGTCATGACCGTGATGACCGCCGCTCAATCCATCGTCCACGACCTGTTCGCCCGCTACCTCAAAGACCCCGGCACCCTCCCGCCCGAATGGACCGCAGCCAGCGCCCAGCTTGACCCGCGCCGCAAAGCCCGCCTGATCGCCGACTTCGTCTCCGGCCAGACCGACCGCTACGCCATCGCCGAACACCGCCGCCTGTTTGACGCCACCCCTGAATTGCGTTAGCGCACCAACCACGAGCAGAAGACGAGAAGACAGGGGGCAAGTCCCCATATGCGTTGATGGACGGGTTTTCCCTTCTCCACCTGGGGAGAAGGTGCCCGAAGGGCGGATGAGGGGGCTTCACTTGGCCACCGCTCACGCGCTTCTTGCTACCCCTCACCCCAACCCTCTCCCCGGGGGGAGATGGTGCAGAACGGTCCTGATATTGGCGCACATGAGACTCGTCCCCAGAACCCCGTTTGTAAAGGGGTTCCAAGGGGCTCAGCCCCTTGGCCTTCACGTCCTGCCACGATCAGTTTTCTATTCAGGACACCAAAATGAACGTGTTCAAACACGTCGAAGGCCGCGTCATTGCCGCCCTCGAAGCCTTGAAATCGGAAGGCAAACTTCCCGCTGATCTGTCGCTCGCTGGCGTCGAAGTCGACAGCCCCCGCGACAAGTCGCATGGCGACCTCGCCACGAACGCTGCCCTCGTGCTGACCAAGCGCGCCGCCATGAAGCCCCGCGACATCGCCACCCTCTTGCAGGAAAAACTTAAGCTCGAACCCGGCATCGCCAAAATCGACATCGCCGGCCCCGGCTTCCTCAATCTCACGTTCGCGCCCAGCTTCTGGCACGCCCTCGTCGCGACCATCATCGCGGACGGCAACACATACGGCCGCTCGACGCTTGGCTCGAACCAGAAAATCAACGTCGAATACGTTTCCGCCAACCCCACCGGCCCCATGCACGTCGGCCATTGCCGTGGTGCGGTTTTCGGCGACACGCTGGCGAACCTGCTCGCGTTCGCTGGCTATAGCGTCACCCGCGAATACTACATCAACGACGCTGGCGGTCAGGTCGACAATCTCGCCCGCTCCGCTCACCTGCGCTATCGCGAGGCCCTCGGCGAAACCATCGGCGACATCCCCGAGGGACTTTATCCCGGCGAATACCTGAAACCGGTCGGCGTAGCGCTTGCCAAACAACACGGCAAAAAGCTCCTCACGCAACCCGAATCCGAATGGCTCCCCAAAGTCAAAACAACCGTTATGGCCGCCATGATGGATGAAATCCGCGCCGACCTCGCCCAGCTCGGCATCAAACACGACCTGTTCTTCTCCGAACGCTCATTAACCGACGGCAAGGACGAAATCGCCGATACCATCGCGGCATTGCGCACCAAGGGCTTCATCTACGAAGGCCACCTTGCCCCCCCCAAGGGCGAGCCCAACGACGATTGGGAAGACCGCACGCAGACCCTGTTCAAAGCAACCGCCTTTGGCGACG
>JANOVN010000246.1:0-12963 GCA_031417455.1 Hyphomicrobiaceae bacterium
GGGCCTCTTCGTCGACATGCTGCGGCGGATCGCAACGCTTGGCAAAGGCGTCGGCGCCATCGGCGAGGCCGCCACCACGAACGACACCAAAGATGCCGCTAAGGATAGCGCTGCCGTTGCCGCCGAAAGCGTGCTTGCGCCCGTCCAGACGCTGGACGGCTATGGCACCCTTAAAGCCCCGCCACCAACCGCACAGGCTCTGTCCTCGGCGGACGCCCCCACCGCGACCGCCAACCTCGACCATCCACCCGGCTATTACGGCTCGGCCGGCGCACCCCGCGCCCTCAATGTATTGGGGCCCAAGAGCATCTTGAAGCCGCTTCCCGCCATGCCTTCAAATGTCACCCGGCGCGGCTACGACGGCGCGACCGCCACCCCGCTCAAGCCATCGTTGCTGACAGTCGCGCTCGGCCTTTTGTTCGCCGACGTTCTGGCCGTTCTCATCCTCGGCATGGGAGGCCTGCATCTGGCCCGCCGCGCAAAAGCCACTGCCACCGCAAGCGCGCTTGCGGCCATCATGTTCGTTGGATTGTCGCCCGGCAATGCCGATGCCCAAGGCCTATTGCCGCGCAAGACAACGCCAGCCCCATCTTCCAACATTACGCCCAACGATGCCGCTGCCATGCGCGCGACCAGCAAAGTCACCTTCGGCTATATCATCACCGGCGACCGCAACACCGACGACGTCAGCCGCTTGGGGCTTCTCGGCCTCGGGCACTTCCTTGCCCTGAAAACCGCCGTCGAGCCCGGCGACCCCATCGGCATCAATATCGCGACCGACGAAATCGCCTTTTATCCGGTGCTGTACTGGCCAGTCCTCCCGGACGCGCAACCGCTTCCCGAAGCAGCCCTCGCCAAGATCGACGCCTACATGAAGGAGGGCGGGTTGATCGTGTTCGACACGCGCGACTACGGCCAGGGCCTGCCAACCGGGCAATCACTTTCGGGCAAGAACGCCACCGCCCTGCAACGCCTGCTTGCCCGCCTTGACGTTCCTCGGCTTGAGCCCGTCCCCGAATCCCACGTCTTGACCAAATCGTTCTATCTCCTGCGCTCGTTCCCGGGCCGCTGGGACGGAGGCCAGCTCTGGGTCGAAGCCTCCGACGGCGAAGACGACGGCGCAAGCCAGGGCCGCAAAGCGCGCCGCGCGGACGGCGTCACCTCGATCATGATCACCTCCAACGACTTCGCCTCCGCCTGGGCGCTCGACGAACGCAATCGCGGCTTGTTCCCTCTCGTGCCGGGCGGCGAAGCGCAACGCGACATGGCCTTCCGCAGCGGCGTCAACATCGTCATGCACGCCCTGACCGGCAACTACAAAGCCGACCAGGTCCACGTCCCGGCATTGCTCGAAAGGTTGGGCCAATAAATGAACTGGTCCGTTGATTTCTCACCGATCGTGCCGGTCCCCGTGTTCTGGGTCGCCGTGTTGATCGCAACGAGCCTCGTCGGCTTGATGATGTTTCGCCGCCAGCGCGGCGCGCCGTTCCGCGCCCTGGCCTTGGCAACCCTACTTGCAGCCCTTGCCAATCCCACGTTGCGCGAAGAGCAGCGCGAGAGCCTTGCCAACGTCGCCATCGTGGTGCTCGACGACAGCACCAGCCAGCAGCTCTCCACCCGTCCCCAACAGCTCGCCGCCATCAAGGCCGACCTTGAATCAAAGCTCGCCAAGGTCGCCAACCTCAACGTCAAGTTTGTCAGCGCTGGCAAACCCGGCGAAGCATCCCAACCCGGCACCAACCTGTTCACCTCCCTCAACGCCGCTTTGGCCGACACCCCGCCTGATCGCCTCGCAGGCGTCATCATGATCACCGACGGTCAGGTCCACGACGTTCCCAAGTCCGCAGCGTCCCTTGGCTTCGACGCCCCCGTCCATGCCCTCTTGACCGGCCAGCCCGACGAATTCGACCGCCGTGTCGAGATCATCAAAGCCCCCCGCTACGGCATCGTCGGCCAAACCCGCGAGATCGAAGTCGCCATCCGCGAAACCGGCAAGGCAGGCCGCGCCGGCGATTCAGCCAAGCTGACCGTCCGCCGCGAAGGCAAGCCCGACGAAGTCCGCACAGCCAAAATCGGTGGCACGGTGAAACTCGACATGCCCTTCCCCCATTCCGGCACCAACATCCTTGAAATCGAGCTTGAAACCGCACCTGGCGAATTGACGCCCGCCAACAATCGCGTCGTCGTCGAAGCCGAGGGCGTGCGCGAAAACCTGCGGGTCCTGCTCGTCTCCGGTGAACCCCACGCGGGCGAACGGACCTGGCGCAATCTGCTCAAGTCCGACGCCGCCGTCGACCTCGTCCACTTTACGATTCTGCGTCCGCCCGAAAAGCAGGACGGCACACCCAACAAGCAATTATCGCTGATCGCGTTTCCAACCCGCGAACTGTTCTCCGAAAAGATCAATGAATTCGACCTGATCATCTTCGACCGCTACCAGCACCACGGCATCCTTCAGATGCTCTACTACGACAACATTTCGCGCTACGTCGATCAAGGCGGCGCGCTGCTCGTGGCCGCTGGCGATGACTTCGCTGGCGCGTCCAGTCTGTTTCGCACCCCCCTCGCCCCTGTGCTTCCCGCAAGCCCGACCGGCCGCGTAATCGAGACACCCTTCAAAGCCAAGATCACCGCCGACGGCAAGAAGCATCCCGTAACCGTGGGACTAGCCGGCGGCGCTGGCGACAACCCAACCTGGGGCCGCTGGTTCCGTCAGGCCGAGGTCCAGCCGACGCGCGGCCGCACCATCATGGAAGGCGCCGAAAAGGCCCCGCTCCTCGTCGTTGACCGCAAGGGCAAAGGCCGCGTCGCCTTGCTAACCTCCGATCAAGCCTGGCTCTGGGCCCGTGGCTTCGAAGGCGGCGGCCCACATTCCGACATGCTGCGCCGTCTCTCGCATTGGTTGATGAAGGAGCCAGAACTTGAGGAAGAGCGTCTTATTGCTTCCGCTCACGGCATGTTGCTCACCGTCGAACGTCGCACCATGGGCGACAAAGTTCCAACCGTGAAACTCTCGGCCCCCGGCGGAGAAAACAGCGAATTAGTACTGGCGCTAGCAGCCCCCGGCATCTGGCGCACCACCGTCGATGTCAAACTGCCCGGCCTCTACAAAGCGCAAACCGCCAATGGCGCTGAAACCCTGACTGCCGTTGCCCACGCAGGCACGCTGGATGCCCGCGAAATGAGCGAAGTGGTCGCGACCGACGCTAAGATGAAAGCGCTTGTCGAATCAACCGGCGGCGGCATGTTCTGGACCCGAAGCGGTGGCTTGCTATCATCGGCCAGCGCAACGTCCGTCGACGTGCCGCGCATCGCCATGCTCTCTGGTGCAAAAGTGCTGGCAGGCTCGGGATGGCTCGGCCTCAAGGACCGCCAGGCTTTCGTCACCAAGGGCGTCAAGTTGACCCCGATGTTCACCGGCCTCATGGCGCTGCTGGCGATCATCGCCCTCATGACCCTCGCATGGTGGCGCGAAGGCAAATAGGCCGCCCTCAAACTACCACCTGCAACAGCAAGATGCCGGCAACCGTCAATGCGATGCCGGTCCCCTCCATCCGCGTGATGCGCTCGCGAAAATAGAACGCCGAAATCAGCAGTGTGAAAATCACTTCGATCTGACCGACGATGCGGACGTGCGCAGCCGTCGTCATGGCGAACGCCGTGAACCAGCCGATCGACCCGAGCGCACTCGTCACACCGACGAAACTCGCCAATGGAAACGCCGACCCAATCGCCTTCAAGGCCCCTGGTTCGCGCTTGGCCAAAAACACGCACATGATGATCGCTTGCAACGCCGTTACTGCCGTCACCGTCACGGCTCCAGCCATGAACCCCGTGGCCGGTGCAAGCGACAATGCCGCCTCACGCAAAGCCAAGTTGCATAGCCCAAACATCAGCCCGACGAACAGCCCGATCCTCACCGATTGCTCGCTGAACATGACGTGCCACGCAGCGCTCGCCTCGCTCGACGCTGCCGTCTTGGCCATCATGATGACCCCAACCCCGCACCCGGTCACGAACAGCGCGATCCAAGCCGCAACGCTCAACATCTGGCCAAAGAACAGCGAACCCAGGATGGCGGTAAAAATCATATCGGACTTGCCAAGCTGATTGGCGACCGCGAAATTGCGCAACTGGTACAGCGACAACAACGCGATCGTCGCCGCGATTTGCGTCAATCCGGTGATCAGGGCATAGACGAAAAACTTGGCGCTCAGCCCCGGCCAAGGCGCGCCCGAGATGGCTTTGACGAGCCCCAGATACACCAGCATCACCGGTAGCCCGAGGAGGGCCCGCACGTAGGTCCCAGCCAGCACGCTGACCTTCGATGTCAGCTCCTTCTGCCCAGCCGTCCGGATGGCCTGCAACAGCGACGCTGCCAACGTCAACCAAATCCAAACATCCAGCGACGCCAGGACGTTACTCATGACGGCAAGTCTCGGCTCATAGCGCAATCACGAGGGGCAGACCCTTCACATCGATAGGCCAGCGCACCCATACTCAAACTGTCGCCGGATCGCTGTTGAGATGGTTGAGCTTGCGGGTCTTGGGCGAGATCGTCGAGATGAACCCATACCCATCGAGCGTCTGCGTGGCCGCCCGGATCTTGCCGGCGTCGTTGAGATATTCGACGACGAACACCGTCCGGCCAGCACTCTGCGCCAGCGAGAGTGCGCGGGCCGCAAACGTAACCTCGTCCTTCGGGTTGGGCTTTTCGGGTCCCGCAAGCCCATACAGCAGCGCTTCCTTGGCGACACCATCGATGGCTTCACGCAAGTGCTCATGCTCTAGCAGCACTTCCGCATTCTGCATCACGATTGTGAACGTCGGCTTGCGCGCCTTGGCATACTGCGACAGCCGTGAAATGAAGTTGACCATGTCGCCTTCAAGATCCGGGCGCAACTGCGCGACCTTCTTATTGCGGGCCTGCAAGTCTTCGAACACGTCGCACTTGTCGAGATAGACGCCGTCGAAGCCCGCCGCCATGATCTTGTCGAGATAAGCCGTCGGACTGCCGCAGAACTGGCCCTGCCAGCCGCTGTCCCAATAGCAAACCGTGAAATTTTCTTTCCAGTCGGGGTTCTCATCCAGCAGCCACGACGGCTTGCGCGCGCTCCACGCCGGGTCCCAATAGTACCGGTAGCTCTCCGCTTCTCCAATCGACATGTACGCCAGAACATGGCGGCGGCTCCCGTCGGGCTTGATTTTCATCCGGGCGATGTCGCCGGGCGTGAACGCCTGCTCGTCGGAGCCGTCCTTGGAATAGTCGATCACCATCAGGTCGAACGGTGACGCGGCCACCTCCTTCATATTGACCTTCTGCAACTGATAGCCCCAAGTCCGCACGCCCTCAAACGACCCCGTTCCCACAGCCGACCGCGCAATGCCGCCACCTGCGGCCTCGGCCTGGCCGGGAGCTGGTGCTGCTGCCTCTGACATGCCAACTTCGGGTGCAGCCTGCGGCTTCGATTTCGGTTTGCGGGGTTTGCTCACGGAAAAATCCTCTTGGCGGGATCCATCGGCGGACGCGGACCTTTCTGGGGCAGGTTCCGGTGGTAAGCGCCCCCCATCCCCGCCCGCAGTCTTGTTGCGCCGGACCACCTCCAACGCAAGCACTGCCACCACGATCACAACCAGCAGGAATGTTTCCATCAGCGCGTGCGTCCCAAGTTATTCATTGAAGCCGCTATTCATTGAAGCCGCCGTTCATTGAAGACGAACGCAAGAACGCTAACTCATACCGCCCTACGGGGGGATAAGTGCGCACGCCCGACCCCACAACAGCGCGTGACGGACCCAAGCGCTGGCTCCTGTCCATCATTATACCAAACCGGATTAGTACTGACTTGTGCGGTTTGGCATACGCGCGTGGAATTGGTATCTGGCTGCTTGGTTGATGTCAGCTTTGACGCGGTTTTGCGCTAACCGCAAGGGCTTGCACGAACAAGCTGTGGGTCGCCCGACAGGGCTTTCACGGGGATCTGCAGCGCAGGCAGGCTGGCCATGGCGGGCGGCTCGTCAGGGCCGCGCAGGTTCAGCGTTGCAAGCGTCCGTTCGGTAAAGTGAATCAAAAACCCATCCCGCTGCGCCTGCTTGCGTGCGCTTTCGGCCAGCGCTGCATCATCGAGATACTCGACCACCATCACTTTGCCGCCGGCGCGCTTCAACAGTTTCAAATCGTTTTCAGCCGCAAGCTGTTCGTCAGCTGGCATTGGCTCGCTCGCTTTGTCGGCATTGAAATACAAACTTTCCTTGGCCGCGCCATCGAGCCGGTCCCGGATTTGCTTGTTGCGCAACAGCTCCTCGGCATTTTGCAGCACCACGATGGCCTCGGGCTTGATCGACCGGGCATGATCCATCAACCCCGTCATGAACGAGACCATTTCGACCTCCGCCGCCGGGCGCGTCTTGAACTGCTCATAAACATCGGCGCGATCAAGATAAATCCCATCAAATCCGGCGTCGAGCACCCGGTCCACGTAGCTATCGCTTTTGCCAAACATCAGCGACTGCCACTGCGGCTCCCAATACTGCACCGGATAGTTTCCAGCCCACTGCGGATTGACGGGTCCAAGCCACGCCGGACACGATTCCTTTTCGAGCCATTTTTCGTCCCAATAGAACCGATAGCGCTCGGCCTCTCCAATCGACATGTACGCCAGCACGACGCGGCGGCCACCATCGGGTTTGACTTTGAGGGCCTCGATATCGGGCCGCCTGAAAAGCAACTCGACGCTCTCGACCCGGTCGGGCGCATGATCGATCACGAGCAGGTCGAACGGTGACGCCGCCAGGGCAACAACGTCGAGACGCTGGAGCTGGTAGCCCCACGACTTTACGGGCTCCATCAAGAACCGGCGGATCTCAACGCCTTCTTCCATAGCAACAGCGTTGGCGGACACGGCGCTGGAAATGCCGGTGAGCAATACCACCGCGAGACTCAATGAATATGAAACACATCTCATGGAACGCATGTCAGAATTGCACTCCCGGCAGCCAAAGACGATCGAGCTTTCGTGGTCCAATATATGGCACGAAGCCTTCTGCCCTAATGCGCGACACCGCGTCTGCGTTCCGCGTCTTGTCGTTCACATAGTCGACAACGAACACCGCCCTCCCCGCCGCTTTAGCCAACCGCAGGTCGGCGATTACCGCTTGCACCTGCGCCGCCGGATTTTTGCCCTGTCCCATGTCGCCACCGTAAAACAGGCTTTCCTTGGCGATGGCGTCGATTGAATCGATCATTTTGGGATGCGCCAGCAGCTCTTCGGCATTTTGCAGGATGACGAGAAATTCCGGATCGCGTTTGCGTGCGTGCGCCGACAGCTTCGACACGAACTCGACCATCTTGTTGGCCCCGTCCGGGCACTCCTTGGCGATTTCTCCATAGACATCCACCCGGTCCAGATAAACCCCATCGAACCCAAGTTCCAGCAACCTGTAGAGTGGCGATGGCTCGTCACCCGAGTAGACGTTGCGGCCGTTCTCATCCCCCAGTATCGTCTGCTGCCAGCCTTTTTCGCAGAACCGGATCAGCCGGTTGCCCTTCCACTGCGGATTTTCCTTCATCAGCCAGTCGGGGGCTTCCTCTTCCTCATATTCCTTGGCGTAATAGCCCCGGTAATCCTCCGACTCGCCAATCGACAGATACGAAATCACCAACCGGCGGCTGCCATCCGGCGCCCGCTTCAAGCGCTCGACCTCGTCGCGGGTAAACGGCTTGCCGGTATCGAGCCCGGTCGTTGCATCGACGACGAGCATCCCATAGGGCGATGCTTGAGCCGCCGCCAGTGACAGCGATGCCAACTGATAGCCCCAGCTTCGCACCGCATTAATCCGGGACAGCCGCGCCGTCCGCGCCGTCTCGGCATTGATCTTGGCAGTCGCTGGCGGACGCTTGGCGGCGAGCGGCGCGGGCGGCGTAATACCTTTGGGAGCCACGACGATAGCGGGAGGCGTTGTATCGCCGCGCGATTGCACGCGCGGATCAGACTGAACCGGGCCCGCCGCGATCATCAGCAAAAGCAAGACGACGCCGCTTCCCGCCGCACCGCGAGAGGCCACCCCGATAGTCGACCAAATCTGTTCTATAAAATTTTGCAACGGGTTCGAGCGCTCCATCAAGGGATGCAATACCTCACCGGCTAACACAGAGCCGGACAGCATCACGTCAACAAATTCCCCTAGATTGGTGCAGCCCCGCTTGAGCAAAAGTGTGGCGCAGCGTTCGTCCCGTCTTTCGTGACGGTGATCTATTCGGTGACGGCTATCTGTTCAGCAAGGCCGCCGCAGGCGTGCCAATCGATATGCTGGCCGGTGCTGGTTCCGCCGACAACTCAATCGAGGCAGTCGCCAAGTAAGCCGCAAACGTCGTCATGACAACCATCAGCCCCAGCCCGATTGCTGCACGCCGAAGCGCCCAGCCCCACGATGGGGAAACCGCCTGCGGGGGGAACGTCACCGGTTCGGATTGCGAATTCGTCATAGTGTTCCTGGTCGCTCAAAAGAGGGGCGTGAACGAAACGCAAAACAATCACGACTGCCGAAGTTAGCAGGCAGCCAATCTGAAACCATAAGGTTAGCAAATCGTTCCCGCAGCCCGTCGTTCGCAACAGGTGACCTCGAACCTGGGCAGGGTCAAGACGCTGGTGCGGCTTCCTGGCGGCAGACGCGCTGCCCGTGTCCTGACGGCAACGGTTCACACTGTTCAGGCGAAAGATCAGCCACCCAAACCGGCTCCAAACTACAACATGGCCCGCGTCTGGCGGACCATTTCATTGGTTGCCGTAAAGTCTGTTTTGCCCGAGCCAAGCACGGGGATGGATCCAACCACGAGAATCGCTCGCGGGACCCACAATTCTGGAAATCCATTCGCCTGCGCATGCGCCAGCAGCACGGACTTTTCGGCATCTGGCTTGTCCGTCACCAAAATCAGTTGCTCGCCCTTCTTGGGGTCAGGCAGAGATACGACCACATGATTGGCGTCCGGCCATACACTCGACGCAAGGCTTTCGACTGCCGCCATCGAAACCATTTCGCCTGCAATCTTGGCAAACCGTTTGGCCCGGCCGCGAATGGTAATGAAACCATCCTCGATGGTCACGATATCGCCCGTGTCGTGCCAACCATCCAACGGCTGCCGTACGACGCCCGGCGCATCGTCCATGATGTAGCCTGCCATTACGTTAGGTCCGCGCACGAGCAACCGGCCGCCTTCGTGGATGCCCTCGACCGGCACGAGCCTCGTCTCAATCCCTGGCAGCGCGCGCCCCACCGATCCTGCCTTCATGGCGCCGGGCACATTGCACGCAATCACCGGCGAACACTCGGTCGCACCATAGCCTTCGAGGATCACGGCTTTCGTCCCGGCCCACAACTCGCGTGTCGACTCCTTGACCCGTTCGGCGCCCGCCACCGCGTATCGCAAACTGTCGAAATCGCCTGGCTTTGCAGCTCTCGCCCACCCGGCTAAAAACGTATCGGTGGCAAACAATACCGTGGGCTTTTTTGCAGCAATCAGCCTGGGGATCTCGCGGTAATGCAACGGGCTTGGATACAAGATCACCGCCATCCCGTTGAAGAGCGGCATCAGCGTTGCCGCCGTCAACCCGAACGAATGAAACATCGGCAGCGGATTGAGCACGGTGTCGGCTGGCGAAAAATGTCCATCGGCGCAGGCAAAAATCTGGCTTGAATTGGCGACGATATTAGCGTTCGTCAAAGCCACCCCCTTTGGCAGCCCTTCGGTCCCCGACGTGAACAGCAGCACCGCGGCGGCGTCGGGTTTTGCGGCATACTTGCGATGAACCCGGGCTGCCAGCTTTGCCGACACCACGCCGCCCACCTTATCGCGCCAGTTCACCGCCGCCCGCACGTCTTCCAGGTATATGAACTCGACGGGCCGTCCCGGCTTTACCTCGACGCGGGCGAGCGCATCGACCACCTCTTGCAGGTTCGCCTTGTCGATGAACCGGCGCGACGTCACGATGCGCTGAATAAGCCCCGTCCTCAGGGCCGAGGCCAGATTGCGAGCACCCGCCGTATAATTCAAAATCGACGCCGTCCGGCCAAACGCATTCAACCCCATCAACGCGACCAACAGCCCAGGAACATTGGGCAACAACAGCGCGACGGGCTCTTTTCCCGGCATCATCGCCGTCAGTTTGCGGCCCAGTACGAGGCTTGCCAAAATCAAGGCGTCGTAGGTCATCGCCGCGCCCTCGGCGTCCTCCAAAATCACTTTGCCTCCACCGTGCCTCCCGCGTGCAGCCAACAGGGCGTCAAACATCGTGGTCTGTGAACCGGCGGCGACAAAAGCCATGTGGTGGTAATCCAGCGTGAGGGCGAGAGGGCGACCATGCACGCGCGTATCGCGAAAGCGCAACCCGGCAGGTTTGGCGCTGCACGGAACAGCCACCCTGTTGCCTTCTTTTGGTATGCCATCCCCATGAAAACACCTTTCAGAGTCAATTAAAAAACAGAACCTGCACTCAACTGCAGAATTGCTGCACTGCATCCAAAAACGCTGCGCAATTTGGTCGCGCGGCATGGCGCAATCTGGTCCCGGCCGCACGCGCTTTACTAAAGTACAAGCATGATTCAACGAGACCACACCCACGATCTATCGGCCAATCGCGACCTTCCCGACAACGGCGAAGCCACCCTTTCCGATAACGGCGAAGCCAACGATATTCCGCGCCGCCTCCGGCTCTCCTCACGCGAAATCGGCGTGGCCGTGGCTTTGACGATTGCTGCTGTCATTCAGTTATTCTGGTCGCTCAGCAAACCCGACGAAATGCTGACCAGCGCCAGCCCTGATCCCGCCGCCATCATCCGCAACGCGCGCTGATATGCCCTCGTGCTAGAGTGCTTCCGGGAAAAGCATGCCCCCGCGCAGGCGGTTGAGTTCGCAGCGATGCTGCGAGCGGGGCCAGCCCCGCAACCCCGCTGGGAGGCGCAGCCTCCCAGACCCCCCAGTCTTTTTTACTAAACTTTTCCAGATTTAGGTTGAACCACTACGCCACTCCACCACTCCATTGTCGCCCTTGAGGCGACCATCCAGGGGCCACAAACTCGGTCTCTTCACGCCCCCCTGGATAATTTTGTGGAAAGCACCCTCCGAAGGCTTATCGCGCGTGGCGATTGCCTTATGATGGCCGGGTCCCTCGGGTCGAGCCCGAGGGCAGGCACGCCCACGGCTGTCGGGTTGCCGATTTTGCACGAGGGCAGACAACATTTTATTGGCAGGAAATTCCGGTTCGAAACGCTTTCCCGGATGGGACTTTCTCCGCCCACTGGCCTCCCGGACACGTGCGCCCCCTTGCGTACGCAGATCCGGGATCGTTGCCACTCTCAGGGTGCAAAGACCCCGGATCGGCAAGTGCACAGCCGTCCGGGGAAGCATTGTGGGAACATAGCCCCCAAACGTAGCTCGGCTCTTGGTCGAGACTGGCGACCATGGAGTAAAAAAGAGCGCATGCGGACGAGGCTGGGCAATCAGGAAACCTTGACCATCAATTCGGTGACAGACGGTCCCAATCGGTCTACCTTATGTGCGTTGCTACTGCAGTAGCGGGGCGGACATGCCGGGTAAAATTTTCGTCAACTACCGGCGCGATGACAGCGCCGCGCATGCCCTCAACGTCGCCCAATACCTGGAGCGCACGTTCGGCGCGAGCAACGTCTTCCTCGACATCGACCGTATGCGCGCAGGCCAAAACTTCCCAGACGTCCTCAATGACAAACTGTCCGCCTGCAAAGTCATGATTGCCGTCATCGGCCCGTCCTGGGTCACCCTCACCAACGATGACGGCCAACGCCGCCTTGACGACCCTGAAGACTGGGTTCGCCTCGAAATCGCCCATGCCTTGAAACGAAACATAGCCGTCATCCCCATCCTCGTCGGCGGGGCGGTCTTACCAAAGAAATCCGACTTACCCGACGACCTCAAACCACTCCTGCAACGCCACGTCGCCACCATCACCACCAACGGTTTCCGCAACGAAATGGCGGGATTGGTCCGCGACATCAGAGTCATCCAGCAGGGTCTGCCATGGGGAAAGGTGAGTGCCGCTCTTCTGGCAATTGTCTTACTAACGCTCGCCGCAAAGCACTGGACCCAACAGTCGGCCCCCTCCCTTTGGTTTCCCTTGATGACACATCGCGACACCGATTCATCCGCGGCCAAGACGGCAGCCGAAGAGCGCAAACGCATCGAAATCGAAGCGCAACGTCAAACTTTGGAAGCTGAACGGGAGCGCCTAAAGGCCGAAGCAGAAGAAAATCACCGCGTGAACCTTGAGACGCAACGGCGAGAATTTGAAGCCGATCGAAAGCGCCTCACGCAACAAAACCAAGCTGAGAAGGAGACCCGAGAACAAGCCGAACTCGAAACACAACGGTTAAAGGACGCGGGGGAACAGCGCGTTAAGTCAACCGACTCCTATACTGGGCCAACTTGGCAGGCCACGGAATGCTCAAGGCAGGCAGACGAACTTCGTCTACATGACGCCGAGCGGAAACGGTTCCGCGCTAGCTGCAAAGCAAAACTATCAAAGTGAATTGTCGCCTCGAAATTCACAATCTGCCACGCTAAAAGACTCAGACTTAACCACCCTCACTCCAAATCCGGCAACCCTGGAATAATATACTTGTGATAATTATGCTCAGCGACCTTCGCCTCGCTGCGCGCCCAGCCCCGCACGGAAACCCCGGCCTCGTGCACGGTATCAGGCGAACCCGACACCAGCGGATGCCACCACGCCAGATCGCGCCCCTCCGCCACCCGGCGATACCCGCACGACGACGGCAGCCAAGGCAACGACCGGACTTTCACCGGGTCAATCTGGAGACAATCAGGCATCTTACTGAAACGATTGTCATAATCGGAACACCGGCACTTGCCGACATCGAGCAGTTTGCACGACAGCCGCGTCAGATGAACCTCATCGGAATCTTCATCCT